>CAVGEW010000014.1:36885-49383 GCA_963628465.1 Agathobacter sp.
TATAAGTAATAGGATATAATCTTTATATTTCTTTATCATATTTTTAGTATAGACAGAATTTATTTATATAAACTAAGATTTATAAATATTACTAACAAAGATTTGTATACATTTTTATTTAACGAATAGTAAATGGTGCGAAGAATTTATCTTCGCACCATTATAATCATTTATGGTGTCCTTGACAGGAATTGAACCTGCGACCTAATGCGTCGGAGGCATTCGCTCTATCCAACTGAGCTACAAGGACTCATAAATATTTTAACATTAATTTTTAGAAATAGCAATTAATACCCTATTTTCATCAATATAAAATTCTTCCGTAGCATCTTCGCTAAATTCTAGTTTCGTAGCTAGAGTTTCTTTTTTGATGTAATCACCAAATTCTTCAATAGCTTGTTTTATATTATCACTTGCATTATAAATAATACTTATTCTATCAAGAAGTTCATAGTCATTATTTTTACGCATTTGTTGAACCTTTGATACTATTTCCCGAGCTATTCCTTCATTAATTAACTCTGGTGTAAGAGTTGCATTTAAAATAACAAAGTCATTATTTTCCATGCCAACATCAAAACCTACCTTAGCACTAGCTTTAATATCTACCATATCGCTATATATATCAGTATCTACTCCCGCGATATTCATTTTGATAGATTCATTATTTTGAAGTTTCTTAATATCTGTTAAACTTAAAGTAAGCAACTTTTCTTGAAATTCTTTCAGATTTGCTCCGAATACTTTACCAACAACTTTAAAGTTTGGTTTAACTGTAAAGTTCATATATAAAGATGTATCTTGGATATAAGTTACTTTTTTAACATTTAATTCTTCCTTGATAAGTTCAGATAATTCTCCGATTATCTTACTATTTTTGCCATCTATCAATATTTCTGATAAAGGCTGACGAACTCTTAGTTTTTGTTCTTCCCGAATATTTCGACCAATACTAATTAACTTACGAACTAAGTCCATCTTTTCTTCAAGTAAATCTTCTAACTTAGTTTCATCATATTTAGGAAAGTCCGCTAGATGAACAGATTCTTCACCCGTTAATTTTGTGTAAATTTCCTCTGACAAATATGGACAAATTGGCGCAAGCATCTTAGTTATACCAACAAGAACTTCATAAGTTGTGATGTAAACAGATTTTTTACTGTTATCAAGATTACTAGACCAAAATCTATTTCTATTTCTTCTTATATACCAGTTAGATAAATCATCAGATACAAAGTCTGTCAAAGCTTTAACAACCTTATTTAAGTCATATTCATCATAAGAATCTGTTACATATTTTAGTAATCTATTATACTTACTTATAAGCCATCTATCTATATCTTCCCTATTTTCTAACAAAACATTACATTTAGTTATATCAATATCATCAATATTAGCATACATCGAAAAGAAATTATATGTATTTTTAAGAGGATTAAAGAACTTAGAATGAACTTCTTTTAAACCATTTATATCAAATTTTAAAGGTACCCATACAGGCGATGCATAAGGAATATAAAATCTTACTGTGTCAGCACCATATTCCTTCATCGTAGTAAATGGTTCAACAATATTACCTTTACTTTTACTCATTTTTTTGCCACTAGCATCTAAAAGTAAATCATTTACCAAAACATTTTTAAAAGGACTAACACCTTTGATGAAGGTCGATATTACTAAAAGAGTATAAAACCAACCTCGGGTTTGGTCTATTCCTTCGCAGATAAAATCCGCTGGAAATTGAGTTTCGAATAAATCATTGTTTTCAAATGGATAGTGATATTGCGCAAAAGGCATAGAACCTGAGTCAAACCAACAATCAATTACATCTTTACATCTAGTCATAGCTTTGCCACACTCTGGGCATAAAAGATGTACATCATCTATATATGGTCTATGAAGTTCGATAGATTCATCTATTTTCTCAATAGCTTTTTCAACAAGTTCTTTTCTTGAGCCAATCATTTCGGTGTGGCCACATGAACAAATCCAGTAAGGAAGAGGTGTTCCCCAGTATCTTGACCGAGATATTGCCCAGTCATTTAAATTTTCAAGCCAGTTACCAAAACGTTTTTCACCCACATAAGATGGATACCAATTCACAGTTTTGTTATTTGCAACTATTTTATCTTTTATCTTAGTTATCTCTAAATAATAACTTGGTTTAGAATAATAAATAAGAGGTGTATGGCATCTCCAGCAATGGGGATAGTTGTGAACCATTCTTTGTTTTTTAAATAACTTATTATTTTCCTTTAAGTATTTTATTACCTCACTATCAGCATCAAAAACTAGCATACCTTTCCAAGGTCCTTCAGTATATTTTCCATCTTCCCCAACTGGGTTTAAGTATGGTAAATTGTACTTACGACCAACATTTGCATCATCTTGACCAAAGGCAGGTGCTAAATGAACTATACCTGTGCCATCTTCGGCCGTTACATATTTATCACAACAAACAAAGAAACCTTTTTTATTAACTATAAGTTCAGGAATTAATTGTTCATATTCAGTGTATTCCAAAGTGTTTCCTTTAAAAGTTTCAAGTATTTTGGCATCATCACCTAAAACCTTCGAAACAAGAGAAGTTGCTAAAATAAATTTAGTACCTTTGCTTTGAACAAGAGAATAATCATAGTCCGGATTAACACATAAACCAACATTAGATATTAATGTCCATGGAGTTGTTGTCCATACAAGAAAATATACATCTTCATCCTTTTTCTTCATAGGCACAATTACAGTATCGACATTCATTTCCTCATATCCTTGGGCAACTTCATGCGATGCAAGACCTGTGCCACATCTTGGGCAATAAGGAAGAATCTTTACACCTTCATAAAATAAACCTTCTTCAAAAAACTTTTTTAAAATCCACCATTCGGTTTCAATATAGTTGTTATCATAAGTAACATAAGGATGTTTTATATCAATAAATTGACCCATTTTTTCGGTAAGGTCAGTGAATGTATCTTCATTTTTCCAAACACTTTCCCGACATTTTTGATTAAACTCTTTAATACCATATTTTTCAATATCTTTTTTGCCAGTGAACCCTAGTTCCTTTTCAACTTGAAGTTCAACTGGTAGACCATGAGTATCCCAACCAACTTTACGAAGGACTTTATATCCTTGCATAGTCTTATACTTACAAATAGTGTCTTTCAAAAACTTTGCTACCATATGATGAAGTCCTGGGTGACCATTGGCAGTCGCAGGCCCATCATAGAAAACAAAATAAGGGGCACCGTTTCTATTTTCAATTGTTCTCTCTAAGATATCTTCTTTTTTCCATTTTGCTAAGATTTCGCTTTCTACTTCATTTACACTTTTCTTATTTAAACTTTTAAATCTTTCCATCTTTCTTTACCTCCAAAAAAAGGATGGTACCAAAAGGAGTCATTGCATGACGGTACCATCCTTTAATTAACTTAATTTTGATAACGGAATTACCCGATTAATCTCGGTAAGTGATTCGCATTTAATCCTTTTATTAGCTTTCACCAAACGCTAACTCTCTTGAAAAAGGTAATTAAACACCGTCTTACTTCGCTGATTACTTATTAAGTATACAATACTTTTGATTTATATTCAAGCAAAAATTAATAAAAATGAAAAAGACCTAGGGCTTCAAAAGTTTCCTAGGCTCATCTCGATAAATAATATACACAATTTATTGATAAGATGGTTGATTTAGCAAAAAAATTACAATTAGTAAGCAACAAGTCTTTCATTTTGGTTTTACGGAATAAATGTATTACTTGCTGCTTAGCTACATAATAGCACATTTATTTACATAATGCAACAGTTTGTTGCTTATTTTTGAAATAAACGATAGGTTTGATGTTTTTCAAGAAAAACATTACAAACTTCGGCTAAAGATGATACAGTAACAACTTGAAAATTATTTACATATAACAAAGGTAGTAACTTCTCTATTGCCTCAATACTTGTTTTATGAATATCATGAAATAAAATAATATTACCACCTTCAGCATTATCTAAGACATAATCAATTAAATAATCACTATCTTTATATTTCCAATCTAAAGTATCAATATTCCAAAGGATAAAGGTGGCATCTAGTGCCCCTTTAATCTTTTCATTAATAGAGCCATACGGAGGTCTTATTAAATGAAAGGTATCCCCAGTTATATTTTCTAAGATAGCACTACTTTCATTAAATTCACGTACTATATCTTCAAGCTTTTGTCTTTTAAAATTTTTATGATTATATGAGTGATAACCTATTTCCATGCCACTGTTATGAACCTTTAAAACAGTATCTTTATAAGCATTTAAGTTTTTACCAAGCATAAAGAATGTCGCTGTAGCTTTATTTTTAACTAGGGTATCTACCAAACTACTTGTATATATACTAGGTCCATCATCAAAGGTTAAAGCAATAATCTTTTTATTTTTATCTATCTTAGAACCATCTTCATTTTCATAAGTTTTATCTAGTTTTACGGTTATATCTAGATAAGACTTTATTTCATTATAATCTACATGCAACGACAATTCTTCTTCTAAAGATGGTTCTATTTCATAGTCATAATAATATATTATAAGTTCATTATCTTTTAAATAGTAACTATTTATTTTATCATGTTTTTCTAAAGTACTTGCGATAAAATAAGGATATTTCAAATATAAAAGTTCATTTACTTTTTCCCAGAAAAGATCTAGACAATCAGGTTTTAATATACTTTCAATAGATACTTCTTCCCCAGTTTTAAAATTAAATAACTTAGATATATATCTATCATCTTGCAAACTAACAACACTTGTAATTTTTTCATCAAAATCTTTTCTTTCTACAAGATTATCTAAATTATTTACATACTCATCTATTTTATTATTTCTTATATTTTCACTTGTTTTAAAGACTGGTAAACTAAAAGAAAATGTTTTAAATGAAGAAGAAACTATAAGCATTATGCTTATAGTTAACAAGAAAACTACCCCTTTTTTTAGTTTCTTTTTCTTCATTTAAAATCACCTTTTTAGATATTTTTTATATTCTTTTTATTAAATACTACAAATGTAGTTATTACCATTATAAGGAAATATATAATACACACTATAATTGCGTGAGTCAAACTAGTTTTATATGGACTAGTCCCTCCGAATAGATAATAGTTAAAATTCCAATTGATTGTAACAAAATATTTTAATATTTTAATTTTATACATTGAAGCAATCATATTAATAATTGGTGCACCGATAACACCAGCGAAAGCAATTACAATAGATACTGCCGTATTACCAATAACAACAGATGCCATAAAAGCAAGCGTTACAAGTAGCAATATTTGTGGAAGTGTAGCTACTGAATTTATAAGTACATATTTAAATAAACTCATAACTTCAAGAGATTTACTAGATAGATTGTAAACAGCATAACTATTAGAAAGAGAATCAAAGCCTAAGAATATGCCCCCAATTACTATTTGCATAAAATAAGCGATTGCTATAAATATAAGAGTAAGTAATATAACAGTTATAAATTTAGCAAATAGAATTGAACTTCTTTTAAAAGGAGTTATAAGTAAAGACTTGATAGTTCCTTTGTTATATTCATCACTTACAATCGAACCAGCAATCATAATACCAAAGACCATAACTAAGAAAATATAATTTTCATAGAAATTGACTATTAAATATCTTAAATCACTTTCATTATTAATATCCTCTTTATTTTCTAAAATATACCTACTTTGGTAATATTCTTTAATTGCATATTCAATAGTCACTTTATTATCATCACTTACCCCATATTCATAAGACTTAACAGAATAAGCAGTTCTATTTATATCATCAATTGCGGTATTTAAATAGTCACTTCCAAAGGAAAGATTTTCTTTTAAGCGATATTCAAGCATTTCTATTTCCACTTTTGTAGAAAAAATCATACATTCTATATCTTGCTTTTGAGTTTTATTTTGAGCAAAAATTAAGCTTTCTTGATATTCATTTAAACTTGCTTTAGCAGCATCTAACTTTTCGTTTACAAAAAACTTCCAATCATCACTTAATAATGCTTCTTTATAATCATTATACTTTTTTTCTAAAGTTTCATCCAAAGTGCCAGCTTTTTTATTCGTATAATAACTACTTACAATATCATAAACATCTCCACTTACATAATATTGCCAGTTATCACCAGTAATGCCATTAAACAAGGTATTCATTTCCTCTTTTATTTTATTTTGAAGTTCATCTTCAGCATCTACATCATAACCCAGTTCAGTATTTACATAATATATTGAATCATCTGCCATTAAAGCTGATATAAGTACCATAAATAAAGCAGTTATACACAAAACAATGATAGTGCCTTTCTTATGTAATATTTTATATATTTCATTTTTTACTAAATTAAGCATTTTTCTTACCTCCAGTTTTCTTTAAGAAAGCTTCTTCAAGCGTCAACTCTTGCATTCTCACTTCATATACATCAATATTTTTCTTAATCAAGGTCTTTACAACCTTTGCAATACTTTCTTTATCACCGTTATAAGAAAATTCATATTCCTTGACATCATAGATACCATCAATATCTAAATCTTTTGTACTACTTACTTTAAATAAATATTTGTTACCAGCACTTTTAAACTTATTTACATCACTAGTTTCAATAATCTTACCTGATTCAATAATTAAAACTTTATTACAGAAACTTTCAAGTTCAGCAAGGTTATGGCTTGATATAAGGATGCCCATGCCTTCTTTGGCTAGTTTTTTAAGTAGGACTCTTAAATCTTTTATTCCTTCTGGGTCAAGTCCATTTGTCGGTTCATCTAAGATTAAGATGTTAGGGTTATTAATTAAGGCCCTAGCTATACCTAGTCTTTGTCTCATCCCTAGGGAATATTTACTTACCTTATCATTAATTCTATCCTCTAAATCAACTAGTTTTACTATTTCCTTAATTTTTTCATCCGTAACATCTTTGTAAAGCCGTGCAATCATCTTTAGATTTTGCCATCCCGTAAGATACATATAGGTATCAGGGTTTTCCACGATAGCCCCCACTTTTTCAATGGCTTTAACAAATTCCTTTTCAACATTATAACCATTAATTAGGACTGTGCCGCTGTCAATGCTTTGAAGTCCAAGCATTAATTTAATCGTGGTAGTTTTCCCACTTCCATTTGGGCCAATAAAAGCAAGAATATCCCCTTCATCAATTTCAAAGGAAACATTCTTTAAGATCTGTTTTTTACCAAAACTTTTACATAGATTTTCACATTCTAATAATTTTTTCATTTTTAATCATTCCTTTCATGACTTAATTATAGCAATTTAAAAAAATAGATGCAACTAACTTTACATCTATTTTACACTTTTCTTAAATATTTTTTGTATATACATCTATTTATATTTATAAAAGCCTTCGCTACTTGCTTTACCAAGTTTGCCCTCATCAATATATGTTTTAAGTAGCTTTTCCATACCTTTAAAGTTGTAAGGTGCTAGAAACTTAGGTATCTTAACATACATAAGCACTATGTCATAGGCAGTTTTAAGCCCAACTGTATCAAGTATTTCAAACGGTCCTTTCGGCGCCCCAGTTCCCCTTTTCCAAGCAGTATCAATAGATTCTACATCACTTATGCCACCAACCAGTAAATCAAGACTAGAAAAAAGCAGTGGTATAAGCATTGAATTAAGTAAGTATCCACTTTTTTCTTTATTTAAAGGAAGAGGTACCATTCTTATACTTTTAGCAAACTTTAGAACTTCATTAAAATACTCTTCTTCAGTATCTTTATGCATCATAACTTCCACGATATTGTTCTTCCAAATAGAATTAGCAAAATGCATAGCCATAAACCTTTCTTCACACCCAGTGTATTTTGCAAGTTTGCTAGGTAGCATCGTTGATGAATTAGTAACTAGGATTGTTTTTTCAAGAATATAAGGACTTATCATTTTATATACTTCTTTTTTTAATTCAAAATCTTCGCTCATAGACTCAATTACTAAATCCGCCTTAGATAAAGCTTTTTCTATGTTTGTTTCAAACTTTATTTTATCTAAAGCACTATTTACTTTCTTTAAAATAGAGTTAGCATTAAATTTATCAAAATCAACAATCCCTAAAGACCAAGTATTTATATCTTTGCTTTCTTTCATTACTGATATAGCGTCTACATAAGCTTTTTTTACATCTTCAAGTTTTTTCTGACATCTCTTGATGCTTTCTTTACTTCTTAAATATATTGTTACATCAAAACCACAGTAACCTATTTGAAAAGCTATTTGGCTTCCTAAAACTCCCCCACCTAAAACTGTAATATTTTTCATTTTTCCTCCTTTAAGGTATCTTTCATTAGTTTTTTTACTTTTTTATAAAGTAAATCATTAGCTTCCTCTAAAGACATATCTCCAACTTTAAAAGGTTTTCCATATTTTATAACTAAATTTTTACTTCTAAAAACATAGTCACCCGTAATGCCAAAAGGCACTAGATAAGAATCCGTTTTTTTAGCCATTGAGACTGCTCCAAACTTAAAGGGAAGTAAAAATTCTTTTGTTTTATTCCTTGTCCCTTCCGGAAAAAGACCAATTGCTCCACCATTTTTTAAAGTTTCTATAGCTTCTTCCTTAGCTTTTTTATCATGCACTTTTCTATCTACAGAAATACATCCAACAGCTTTAAAGAACCATCTAGTCTTCTTGCTATCAAAATATTCTTTCTTAGCCATGTACTTTATAAATCGCCTCGTTGAAATAATAGACAAACATTGGTCATATAAATGTTTATGATTACCGACAATTAAAATACTTCCCTCTTTAGGAATATTTTCTTTACCTATTATCGTAGGGTTATAATACCATTTAAATATAGGGCCAAGAATAAATCTTCCAATCCGATACAATACAGGCATTTTATTCATCGTAATCACCTCGCGTATCTTTTTGTAAGGATTTAAAATCTACTTTACCAAGCTTTGTCTTAGGTAGCCTTTTTCGAAAAACAAACTCTGACGGAATCATATATTTAGATAATTTTTTCTTACAATATTCTTTTATATCATCCTTAACAAACATAGCCATATATCCCTCTTTTAAAACTATGAAAGCCTTAGGTACTTCTTCTTTATAAGGATGAGGAACCCCCACGACACTACATTGAAGAACTGCTGGGTGAGATTCAATAACCTCTTCAACATGAGATGGATAGACATTATAACCACTCGATATAATCATTCTTTTAAGTCTTCCTTTATAAAAGACGAATCCATCTTTATCCATATAACCTAAATCACCAGTGTGAAGCCAGATATGACCATCTTCATGAATTTGCAAAGCAGTATTTGTTTCACTTTCTTCATTTAAGTACCCTTGCATGAAAGCTTTTGTATGAATACATATTTCCCCAATACTTCCATAATTTAGAGTTTCTCTCGTTGATGGATCAATAATTTTAACTTGATTACCAGGAAGAGGTACTCCAACAGAACCTGATTTATTAACTTCATCACAAGCAAGACACACTGCCGCAAGAGCCTCTGATAAGCCATAGCCTTGGGTTATTTTCCCGGGTGAGTTATGTTTCTTTAGATATTCATTCATTTCTTTTTCCAACTTTTTAGGTAAAATATCCCCACCAGAGACAATATACTTTAAATTAGATAAATCTAAGTTTTTTACATTATTACATTTCATGAGTGCTTCATAAAGGGTTGGTACCCCTAAAACACAAGAAGGTTTCTTTTTATGAAATAATATATCAAACTTCTTAGAATCAAACTGAGGAACAAGGATCGTATAACAACCTAAAGCAAGAGGTGTATGCATTAAAACACTTAACCCAAAACCATGAAAATTTGGCATAATTGCTAAGCAACAATCACCTGGGTAAAGATTCTTCATACAAATATTTTCTTGTAAAGCCCCAAGTATAAAGGCTCTATTTTGAATAACGACATTTTTAGGTGTACCGCTTGTACCCCCACTATGAATGATAACTGCTGGAGTATCTTTACCAAACCTTGGATATTTAATACGTTCATCAGTATGATATCTTTTATAAAAGCTTTGCCAATTATAATAATTATATTTCTTAGGATATTTTTTATATTTACCTATCTTTGTTATTTTATAACCTACTTTAAGAAAAAAAGGCATATAATCAGAAGCACTAACAAATATTACTTTTTCTACATCAGTTTTATCTATGACATTTTCTATTTTTTCATAAAAAGTATCAAGCATTATTAACTGTTTACTTTCCGTAGATTCAAGACTAAACAATATTTCATCTTCACTAGATAAAGGATGAACCATATTCGCTATAGCCCCAATTTTATTTAAAGCATATAAACTAATTAATACACTTGGAACATTCGGAAGCATAATAGTTACAATATCACCATGTTTTATTCCCGAATTGGTAAATACTTTCGCATATTCATTTATTTCTTCAATAAAATCTTTATAATTACATTTATAACCCATATATTCATACGCTGTATTATCTGGATACAAAAAACTACTTTTCTTTACTTGGTCATATAAACTTATATCTGGTATTTTTATATTAAGTTCATCTTTAGTATAATATTTAGCCCATGGCTCGGGGATAGGTTTTCTTCTTCTTAAAAATGAAAATATATTCACTTAGACATCTTTCCTTTCCTTTATAATTATATTCATAAGCCTTTCTGTTTCTTCCTTTACATCACCTTCACAAGTGATAGGGTCTAAAAATTTAATAGTTAAATCTTTAGATAAAAGCTTATATTTACCAGTAATAACAAAAGGAACAATTTTAGTATTAGTATCCATAGCCATCTTTACTGCCCCTTTTTTGAATTTTAACATTTCCCCAGTTTTCTCGGTTGTCCCTTCCGGAAATATACCAATTAGTTTTTCATTTTTTAAGTATCTTTCAGCCATTACAAGAGAACTTCCATCTTTAGCTTTTCTATTTACAGGTATTAAACCTAAGTTAGCAAAGATAATTTTTTTAGGTCCTTGCCATAGTTCACTCTTAGCTAAAAAGTGAACATTTCTTTTTGTGGCGCACATTAAAAGTGGCGCATCTAAATTACTGGTGTGATTACCTGCAAGAATCACTCTTCCCTCTTTGGGAATCTTATCAGCCCCAACTATATTAGGCCTAAAAATCAGTTTATAAAAGCCTTTTACTAAAGGCCTTATTATTTTATATAGTTTTGCTTCTTTCATAGTTACCTCTATTACATTTTAAATTTTAATTTTCTACCTTGTTTTCTTCTTCATTAGTTACTTGAAACCAATGATATTTTTCAATTACAAATTCCAAGATCACCTTAATCACAGACATTATTGGTGATGCTAGAATCATTCCAATAATACCAAAGAAATGGCCAAATATAAGAAGTCCACAGATAATTACAACTGGGTGAAGGTTAGTTGCTTTACTCATGACAATTGGTTGAAGAACATAAGATTCTACCAGCTGAACAATGCATGCGATAATAAAGACACCAAGACCAATCAAAGGACTTTGGGTAAGGCCTACGACTGTGGCAACTGCAGTACCTAAATAAGGTCCTATGTAAGGAATTAGGTCCGTAATACCACAAAATAATCCAAATAATAATGCTGATTTTAAACCAATAACACCAAAGCCTATTGTATCACAAACAAATACCATACAAGCAACAAGAAGAGTTCCATTAACGCATTTTCTTACTTCAGAACCGATTCTTTCTAATAAAGAAGCTACTTCAACTTGATACCTAACTGGTATTACTTTAAGAAGTAAGTTTGTAACATTATCAAAATCAAATAGCATGTATAAACCAATGATTAAACCAAAGAATATCGTACCTAAACCACTAAATAAACTTGACATAACACTTACAATAGTTGTAGGTAAATTACTAGATATATCAGTTCCATACATAGTTATGGCATCTAATATATTATTTTTTATACCTTCGGTATCAAAAGCATCTCCCCCAATTTTATCAAATGTATTATTAATAAAATCAGTTATTTTACTTGTTATACTTGGAATAGTTTTAATAAGTTCATTTAATTCCGTATAAATGATAGGAATAAATATTCTAAAGAATACTAATAAAAATGTAACAAATACAACATAAACTATCATAGATGCTACGATTCTTGACATACCATTCTTAGTCATTTTATCTACTAAAGGAGCAAATAACCAAGCAATCACAAAGCCTATAAAAAGTGGTGATAAAACTTTTAAAACACTACCTAAAAAAGTAAATACACCTAACTCTTTTAAAAGAATAGTACCTGCGAGAATAATTCCAATAATTAAAATAACAAAAGATAATTTAAGAATATTCTTACCTAAATATATTATTTCATTTAGACCACTTGTATCTAATCCATTTTTCTTTTTAAACATTTTTTATCACTTCCTATCTATATTATAATACATAAAGAACAAAAAAAACAGCATTTTATGCTGATTTATCACGAATTCTTTCTTGAATTTTAACTTTTTCAAGTTCTTTATTT
>CAVGEW010000015.1:0-10064 GCA_963628465.1 Agathobacter sp.
GGTTTAAACTTCATATGTAGTTTATACTTTTTGACACAAAACTGTTATTTGGCGTGTCGATTTTTGACAAGTGGAGGTGAGGGTGAAAAGGGCTAGGTGGTAAGTTATTGAAAGAAGAGCAAAATTTAAACGATTTTCTTTTAGTAATTATAATTCTTTTCATAAAAAACAAACTTACATTTAATTTTATATAAATATCAAGAGTTTTTGAACGCGTTTTTTAACTTAGTTATTTGTTCTTCAAAGTCCTTAGACTTACAAATGAATGAGCCCGCAATAACTCCATCAGCATTTGATACCTTAGATATTGTTTCATCGTTGATGCCACCATCAATATATATTTCAAAAGAATTGTTTTCTTTTAAAATAAGAAGCTCATCTAGTTTTTTGGTAGTATTATCAATAAACTTTTGACCTCCAGCCCCAGGCATAACGCTCATTAAAAGTACTCTTTCAACATAAGGAAAATAATGGACAAAGTCTTTAATGTCTTCATCAGGATTAATAACAATACCTCTTTTAACTTCATGCATGGAAAGGGTCTTTAAAATACCAAGAGCACCAGCTTCTGTATGAGGATGAATATAGATACAATCAGGATATAAAAGTAATATTTTATCTAAATATCTACTTGGTCTATCTACCATCATATGAATGTCTAAAGGCTTTGAAGAATCCCCTAAAAGCTCTTGTAATTTATCAATATCGAAATTTTTTTCACCAACATAAGAACCATCCATTAAATCAACATGAAGACCATCAGCACTTGTTTCATTTATTAAAGAAATGGTTTTTCTAGTAGTATATTTACTACTTATATAACTTACGGTTATTTTCATCGCATTCACCTCTAAATCTAGTATAATTTATATATCTTGAAGGCAATATTTCTTCATTAGATACAGCTTCTAGCACTTTACAACCCTTTTCTTTTAAATGATTACAATCTTTAAAATCACAGTTGTACTTACTAAATTCTATGAAAGTTTCTTTTAACTTAGATGTATCTATTTTTTTTAAGTCTAAAGCTGAGAAACCTGGGGTATCTACGAAATATATTTTGCCTATTTTATATATTTCTGTGTGTCTTGTTGTGTGAACACCTCTATTTAATGCATCACTTATTGGTTTAGTTTCAATATTAAGGCTTTTATCTAACTTATTAAGTAAACTAGATTTACCAGCACCAGTTTGGCCTGTTAAAACTACTAACTTTTTATTTAAAAGTCTTTTAAGTTTATTTAAATCTTTATTGTCACTTATATCTATACCTATTTTTTTATAATACTTTATTAAAGGTTTTATTTCTTTTAATTCATCTTTACTTAATAAATCTAATTTAGTAAAGCAAATAATAGGCTTAATATTATTGGCTATTATAACAGATAATTCTTTATCAAGTAAACTCAAAGATAAATCTGGTTTTTTTACGCTTGTTACTATCAAAGCAACATCAACATTACAAACAACAGGTCTATCTAGTTCATTTTTTCTTGGAAGTATTTCCTCGATAACTAGTTTTTCTGGATCTATTTTAACTATATCACCTACACAAGGGGAAAGTTTTAAATTCCGAAACTTCCCCCTTGCAGTGCAGGTGTAACTATTGTTATTACTAGTAACAACATACTGATTGCTGATTTGTTTTGTAATTCTGCCTTCGATCATTCAAGACCACCATCATCTTGGTTTTCCGTACTATTACTTGGAGCTTTAGCTATTTTTATAGTAAGTTTAGCCCCATTTACAACTGTAGTTCCTTCAGCTCTACTTTGATAAAAAATTGTTCCTTCTTCATATTCCGTTGTTTCAACTTCTTGTTTAGTTAAAGAAACTCCATATTCTTCACAGAAACTTTCTACCTCAGCTACACTATATTCTGTAAAGTTTGGATATTTATTATCAAGTTTTGGTACATATAAAGTAATGGTACCTCCCTCAGATAACTTTTCACCAGCTTTAACAGATTGATCAATGATAACTCCTTCTTTGTATTCGCTTGCTTCGTCAGAATCTATATCTTTTTTGCTTATAACTACTTGTAATTTTAAAGCTTCTAGTTTACCTTTTATTTCTGATGCATCTTTTCCTGTATAATCTTCGATAGTAACCTTTACATCACCAAGTGAGCGATAGATGATTACTTCTGTACCTGCTTTTCTAATGCTTCCGATGGCAGGAGTAGTTCTAGAAACTCTACCTTCTTCAACATCTTCATTTGCTTCCTCTCTTTGTTCATCGGATACTACAAAACCAGCATCTTGAAGTGCCTTAATAGCGTCCGTTACAGTATAATTTGTAACATCAGGTATTGCTGATTGCTTTGAAGTAGTAATCTTTGGTATTAAAACAAATATAGTTGTAATTATTACCACAAGACCTACGAATATACTTGCTAGTGTAATAAGGAATTTATTTTCACTACTTGCAGATTTTTTAGCTTTTTTAGCCATTGTTTCTTCACCACCCTTTTCAATATTTGCCTCTTTCTTCTTTTCATTTTTTACAGTTTTTAAAAGTTTTGTATCATCATAATCATTTTCCGGGTATTTAAATGTTATTTTAAGTTCATTAGCCCGAGATTCATCAAGACAAGTTTTTAAATCGTCATGCATTTCCCTTGCATCACAATATCTATTCTTAGGATTTTTAGCAGTTGCTTTTAATATAATATTTTCAATTGCTTGAGGTATATCAGGTATTTCATCTCTAATACTCGGCATTGGTTCTTTTAAATGTTTGAGCGCTATTTCTACGGCATTATCACCTTTAAAGGGAAGTTTGCCTGTTAGAAGTTCATACATTAAGATACCTATTGAGTAGATATCACTTTGAAGAGTTGCACCTTTACCACTAGCTTGTTCAGGTGGGAGATAATGAACACTTCCCATTACCGAATTAGTTTGGGTAAGCTGAGTTGCATTCATAGCAACCGCAATACCAAAGTCAGTGATTTTAATCATACCATTTTCAAGTATTAAAATATTTTGGGGTTTTATATCTCTATGAATTATGTATGAATCATGAGCAACACTAAGTCCATTTGTTATTTGCAAAGTTATATCAACAACCTCAGGGACGGTTAATTTACCCCGTTTTTTAAGAAGTTGTTTTAAATGCTTTCCTTCAATATATTCCATGACAATATAATATTCTCCATTATCCTCACCAACATCATAAACCTCCACGATGTTTGGGTTAGATAAACTACTCGCAGACAGAGCTTCTCTTTGGAAACGACGAACGAATTTTTCATCATTTGCTAAATCCCCACGCAAAACTTTAACCGCCACATTACGGTCTAAGATTGTATCATAAGCTAAATAAACATTAGCCATTCCTCCCTCACCAATTGATTTGATGATTTGGTATCTATCACTAATTTTTTGCCCTTTCATTATCATTCTAGTCACTTCCCTCCCTAACTAAGTACGCTATAGAAATATTATCGGTTCCACCCCTAGCATTGCATTTTTTAATTAATTTTACAACCTTTTCTTCAACACTTAAATTTGTTTCGTTTAAAACTTTTTCTATTTGTTCATCAGAAATCATTCCGGTTAGACCATCACTACACAAGAAAATTTCATTACTGCCATTGTCAACATCAAATATATCAGGTTCACATTTTTCAGCAGCCCCCAAGGCTTTCATTAAAACATTTTTCTTTGGATGGTTCTCAGCTTGTTCCGGAGTTAAGTCCCCTGCATCTACGAGTAAATTAACCAATGTGTGAGGCTTAGTTACCCGATGTAATTTTTTATTTTTCATTACATAACCAGATGAATCACCAATATTTGCAAATATAACAAAGTCCTTAGTTACAATTGCGGCTACTACAGTTGTGCCTAGTCCCTTAGAGTTTTCATTAGCTTCCCCATAATCTAAAATTTCTTTATTAATTTCTGCGATATTATCTGAAAGCCAATTGACGGCATCAATCTTAGTTCCAATCGAAGCACTTTCCGTAAATCTTTTACCCAAATGAGCAACCGTTAAAGCACTAGCAACTTCACCCTTACGGTGTCCCCCCATACCATCAGCCACAACACAAAGATACTCACCATTTATATTTTTCAAAATAGTTACACTATCCTCATTATGTTCCCGAACTCGGCCAGTGTCTGTCAAATAAAATGTTTTCATATATTAATCACTCTCGCTTCTTAACTGTCCACATGCAGCTTTAATATTGCCGCCAAACTCGCGTCTAACAGTTACATTTATACCATTATTTTTAAGGGTTTCATAAAATATATCTATTCTTTTTTTATCACTTTTTTTAAATTCTATATTATTTGTTTCGTTATACGGTATTAAATTCACGTAAACATTCATACCTTTAAGTAATTTAGCTAAACTAATAGCATCTTCCTTTTTATCATTAACCATATTAAGCATAACATATTCTATAGTAACTCGTCTATTGGTTTTTGCAATATATTCTTTTATAGCCTGTATAACAGTGTCAACATTATAAGCCTTATTAACTGGCATAATCTTATTTCTTACCTCATCTCGTGGAGCATGAAGGGATAAAGCTAAGTTAACTTGAAGAGGTAAATCACTAAATTCCTTTATTTTAGGAACCAAACCGCAGGTAGAAACAGTTATGTGTCTTGCCCCAATTGCAAGTCCTTTCGCATCATTTACTATTTTTATAAACTTAATTATATTATCATAATTATCAAAAGGCTCGCCGATGCCCATCATAACTATACTATCAATTCTTTTATTTATATATTTTTCTATCAAAAGAATTTGTTCAACTATTTCATAAGTTTCAAGATTTCTAACCTTTTTAAGTCTACCTGATTCACAAAACCGGCAACCCATGTTACAACCAACTTGGGAAGAAACACAAACCGATAAACCATAGTCATGTTCCATTAAAACAGCTTCAATTTTCTCTCCATCTAGAAGTCTAAATAGAAACTTCTTAACTAAAGGACCTTCCTCAACAAGTTCAATTTTAATAAAATCTAAACTAAAGTCTAAGTTTAGTTTATCCTGAACATCTTTTTTAATATTACTAAACTTAGTAATATCCCATACTTTATGTACATAAAGCCATTCATAAACTTGCAAAGCTTTAAACTTTTTTTCCCCAATCTCTATAAAATATTTTTCTAATTCTTCCCTAGTTAAACCAAAAATATTCATCATCTTGGCACCTTACTTTTCTTAGATAATGTACTTATTAATTTTAAATTACCATAATCTTTATATTTTTCATAATAAGTATGTTCAAATAATATTTCTTTAAAAGATATATTATTTATTTCTTTTTCTAATCTTTTATTTTCTTTTTCTCTCTTTATTATTTCTTCTTTAGTTAGTTTTTTATTTTCAACAAAGTATTCTTTAGTATAACTACCTAATGTTAGAATTTCGCTTATAACAAGGGGCGTAAATAAAAGACCAAATAATTTTAAGCTCCAGCTTTCTGTTAGTTTATGAATACCTAAATAATTTAAAAAGCTTTGATCTTCGATTAAATAAGATAAAGAAATAACTATGCCTGCGACCCACATTTTGGCTTTACCATACACATTTGATTGAATATTCATCCCTTTATTATATTTAACACTTTGAACGTAGGCAATACCAAGTTCAAATAAAACAAGCACAATAGCAAGGGGTGATATTTTCATAAGTAAGAATAAATTGATAATTAAAAAGGCTTTGTCACTTGCAGCATCAAATAAACTTCCAAAAAAGGTTGATGACTTTAGGCTCCTTGCCATTATACCATCAATACAATCGGTCAGAAAAGTAACAGAGCATAGTAAAAAGGTTGCAAAACCACCATATTTTTTAAAAATGGGAATCAAAGCAAATATTCCTATTACTCTAAGTAAAGTAATAAAATTGGTAATTATAAAATTAAACTTTTTATTATCCATAGACTTCCCTCGCAAATTTTATTTTTCAAGATTTATATTATCACAAATTCCAATGTTTGTAAATTGCATTTCCACGCGAACATTATTATCTTGAACATTAATTTCTGTGATATTATCTAAATTAGTTTTAATATTTACATAAATTTCGCCAAGATTATAATTTATTTCTCTTGTTTCATCACTTATATTTTCACTATAGTTATAATCTTTTAAATAGAGAAATAAATCATTTAATGTTTTTATCTCTTCAGTATATTCTTCTTTTGAATCTAGAAGCACTTTATATACTTTATCTTCCTTTACATATTTAGTTATACCATTTATATCTTCTTTATACCAAGTATCTACATTATTACATCTCATACCATTGTAAATAGTTATATTACCATCTTCATTTACAAGATATTTATAATTCATACTTTTATTTAATAAGTCTTCTTCCATTTCCTCTAAAGATTTAAAAGTCTTTTCTTCAGTTTTAACTTGCGGAGTATTTTTATTTTGAAAAGCAAATGATATAAGAATAATACCCATGAATATAAACCACATAATTAATTTTATAAAAGAAGAACCTTCTTTTGTCTTAGAAAAACCTTTTTTCATCCATCCACCTCATTATATTCATCTTTATTTATTCCGTTTAAAAAGCTTTCAATATCCATAATCTTTTTGCCACTTGGTTTAATTTTCTTTAGGTAAATTATTCCATCTTGGCAAGTAATACCCATTTGTTTTTTAGAAAAGACTATTTTACCTTTTTGTGTTACGTTAGTTTTAACAAATTCAGCCTCAAGCACTTTTATTTCTATACCATTTATTTTAGTATTCGCTAAAGGCCAAGGATTCATTCCCTTTATTCTTCCCATGATTTCTTGTCCAGGCATTGAAAAATCTAATCTTTCATCATCTCTTTTTATCATCGGAGCTAAGGTATAGTCATCACCTTGTTTTACTCTTTTTACATCACTACTAAATAAGTTAGGCAATACTTCTTCCAAAGTTTTAGCACCAAGGATAGATAGTTTATCGTGTAAAGTTCCTACGTTATCATTATCTTGAATTTCTATTTTACTCATTGTTATAATATCCCCAGTGTCCATACCTTCATCCATATACATGATTGTAACCCCAGTTTCAAAGTCATCATTAAACAAAGCCCATTGAATTGGTGCTGCGCCACGATATTTAGGTAAAAGAGAGGCATGAACATTTACGCATCCATACTTTGGTAAATCTAAGACTTCTTTAGGAAGAATTTGACCATAAGCACAAGTAATTATCAAGTCAATATCAAGAGTTTTTAATTTTTCATAATCATTTCTTATTTTTAGTGGCTGGAAAAGTTCAATATTATTTTCTAAAGCTTTTTTCTTAACTGGACTCATACTTGTTTCATGTTTTCTACCTATTTCTTTATCAGGCTGAGTAACTACCAAAGAAACATTAGTATTTTTAATAAGCATTTCTAAAACTGGCACTGAAAAATCAGGAGTTCCCATAAATACAACATTTTTATCTCTCATTATTTTATCACTTCCTTGTAATAGTCTTTTAAAGTCTTTTTTAAGTTTTCATTAAACACCCTATTTTTAATCATTTCTATTTCAAATTTATATGGAGGATACTCCTCAATATAAGGTGTTTCAAGTATCTTAGGTACACTTGCCAGTTTTTCATTATAACAAACAGCTAATAAATTATCAAAACCTATCATTCCAAAACCTATATTTTCGTGTCTATCTTTATGACTAGATAAAGGATTCTTGCTATCATTTATATGAACACATTTTATTTTATCAAGTCCTATTTTTTTACTGAACTCATCTATATATTCATTAAATTTAGCTATATCTACACCTGAATCATTTAAATGACAAGTATCTATACAAACACCTATCTTATCTTTTAAATTAACATTATCTAGGATATATTTTATTTCCTCAAGTGTTTTCCCACATTCCGTTCCTTTACCTGCCATTGTTTCAAGTAAAACCATCGGCATAGTATCATTATCAAGTATCATATTTAAAGCATCAGCAATATTTAAAAGAGCAATCCTTCTATCCATCTTTAAGCTATTTCCTGGGTGAACTACCATATATTTAACACCCATTTTAGTTATTCTAGCAAGTTCTTTTTTTAAAAAGGAACAAGAAAAATTCCATGCACTTTCATTATCTTTATTAGCTAGATTAATTATATATGGAGCATGACAAATAACATTATTTATATCAATACCATTTTCTTGCATATAAATAATAGCTTCCTTAGTTTTATCATCATCTATTTCTTTTCTAACTGTATTTTGAGGAGCCCCAGTATAAAACATAAAAGTATTTGCTCCATAGCTTGCAGCTTGCCTTGCCGAACCTAATAATTGATCAGTTCCAAAACTTACATGAGAACCTATGATCATTTTATCACTTCTTTCTTTTTCTAGTACAATTATATCACATATAAGGTTGTTTAAGGAAAAAATTTTTATTATTTTGCAAAACTTATTGTAGAAAATTAAATAATAGTGTATAATAAAAAAGAATAAAAGGATTGTGTGATACAGATGTTCAAAGATTTTGACTATGAAAATAAACCTGTCGTTGATATCGTAAATGAAATGATTGTTGATGCCATCAAGAAAAAAGCATCTGATATTCATTTTGACCCAACGGAAGAATATTTAAATGTCCGCATAAGAATCGATGGGGAGCTTTTAGAGTACGCTAAAGTTCCTGCATTTGTAAAGAAAAACCTTTTAACAAGAATTAAAATTATAAGTGGGATGAACATAACAGAATCAAGACTACCTCAAGATGGAGCAATTAAAAATATTGCTGATATTGAAAACTTAGATTTGCGGGTATCTTCCCTACCTATAGTCGATGGTGAAAAAATAGTTATTCGTATTTTAAATTACACAATGTCATCCGGAGGACTTGAAAATTTAGGACTTTCCTCTAAAAACTTAGATAAAATTAATAAACTTATAAAGATGCCTAACGGAATTATTTTAGTAGCTGGGGCTACTGGTTCAGGGAAATCAACAACTGTTTATAGTATGTTACAAATACTAAATACTGTATCAAGAAATATTATCACTGTTGAAGACCCAGTGGAAATGAAAATTGCGGGGATTAATCAAGTTCAAGTAATGAGTGATATTGGTCTTACCTTTGGAAATACCTTAAGAAGTATTTTAAGACAAGACCCAGATGTTATCATGATTGGGGAAATTCGTGATGATGAAACTGCTCGTATTGCAGTTCGTGCCTCTATCACTGGCCACTTAGTACTTTCGACAATCCATACAAACAACTCTCTTAACACTATTGAAAGACTTTTGGATATGGAAGTTGAAAGGTATCTTCTTGGTAGTGCCCTAACAGGTATTATTTCCCAAAGATTAGTTAAAAGATTATGCCCAAAGTGCAGAGTAAACCGAGCTACAACTAATTATGAAAAAGTATTATTTGAAAAAGTATTAGGCAAAGAAATAAACGAAATCTATGCTCCAAAAGGCTGTAGTGAATGTATAAATGGTTATACAGGTCGTATAGCTATCCATGAAGTATTGGAAATGTCTCAAGAAATAAGAGATGCCATAACTAACAATGTAAGAAAAAGTGATCTAAGACACTTAGTATATAATGAATCAGATGTAACAAGTTTACTCGAAGACGGATTAGAAAAAGTAGTTTCCGGGCAAACAAGTATGGAAGAAGTACTTAGAGTAATTGATGTTGATGATGATATTGGTGAAGAAGATACCGATATTAAAGATGCTTTCATGGGAAAAACCACAAATAATGAAGTTATAACAGAAGAAATTGAAACTTTATAGTTTCAATTTCTTTTAATATTAAACACACTTATCAAAGCCAAAGCTTTTATACTAATTATTATTCATAAAAAAGCACTATAGGCACTTATTTTATATTTCTGTACAGAAAGAAGGAGGGGATTCTTCTTTCTTGCTAAGCTACATTAAAGTTTTGATTTCTGATGTTGAGAGTTTTGTTACTTTGCTAATTTGTTTTAAGGTATAATTTTCTTTAAGCATATTTTTAGCTATTTGCAAAATTCCAGCTTTTTTACCTTCAGCCTCGCCAACAGCCATACCCTCATCTCTCATTCTTTCATCTCTTGCTTTTTGTAGCATTT
>CAVGEW010000016.1:0-6613 GCA_963628465.1 Agathobacter sp.
ACCATACTTATCTTACATACATTGTCGAAATTTGTCGAAGGTGTTAAATTTGTTATTTTTTTGTTAAAAAAACACTAAATAAGCGATTTTATTTAGTGTTTTTTATTTAAGTTTAATACTATAACTTCGATTTCTAATAGTTACAAGCAAGTTAATATATTCTGAATCTAAGACTTTACCATTAACTTCGAGAACAAGTTTATTTTTAAGTTTCGGAGGATTCGCATACTTAGCACTTACTTTAGTAGTCTCCCCATCTAATTCATATTCAACCTCTAGGAAGTTGTTTGTAAATGTTGAAATACTATTTATATTTATGTATGAAACTGCAGTTTCATCAAATGATAACTCATAATCTAAGACTATTAAAGCTTTTCTTGTTTGATAAGAAACATCCGCTACAACAACATCAGTATATGTTCGGCACATATTTTGATAGCAACTTTCATAAGTGTATTCATATCTATTAGTAAAAATAGGATTGTTTACTTTAAAAGTTGTATCTTGTAGCATTGTACCTGATAAAGATACATTTTCATTTAATTTAGCATTACGTACTACCTCAGAACCTTCATATAAAGTTGGACTTAATTTTACTGTAATAGTCTTAGCTAAGAATTCTTTACTTTTTAATGAAGCTCCTTGATATAAGATGATTTTAAAGTCTTTATTTTTATATTTTTCATCTATTTCATAAGCCATTATATATGTTTTAGTTTGTTTGGCGTATATAACATCATTCATATATGGGTCACCATAATCTAGAAACAAATTACCTAAGTTTAAAGATGGGTATTGGTAATCGCTGCCATAATATAGTTTAAAATTATTATAACCTATTCTATTATCAGAAGAAGAATTGTTAGTAACATTAAATCTAATTACCACATAATATTTATCATTCTCAATAGTATTTCCCTCTAAATCAATGTTAGTTATCATACTATCTAGGATGTTATACGTCAAACCATTTAATGTAAAGTTTGACGTTTCTGTATAAGAATATTTTACTTTCTCAGTATTTTTATATATTACGAATCCTGTGACTAATACTAAGACAAATAAAAGAATATATATTACTTTTTTATTTTCTAAATAATAATATTTTAGTTCCCGAATAAATCTACGAATGTTTCTTTCTACTTTATAAGTTTGAAAATTTAGACTAAGTTCTATTTCTTCGCTGTCTGCTTCAGTTATTTCAAGCTCTTTTAAATCACTTTTAAAATTAAATTTTTTGACATCAAAACCAAGGCTTCGAATACAAAGTAATGCAATAAAAAAGTATGCTGAATAATAAATAACATTGGCTAAATCACGGTATATTCTAGCATTTGCAGCTGTCCATAAACCATTAGATAGATTACCTATTAAAACCGAAGAAATGATAATAGATATTAAAAGTATCAAGTAATATACTATGTTAAAGAAATACATTCTCGTAGGTTTTTTCTTAGTTTTAAGTAAGATATAGAGAAATATTAGCATTATAATGCTAAATAATAAAGAAATATATAACAGAGGACTTATTGTATCTTTTACAAGAGTATCTGTTACAGTAACTGTGTAATTATTAGCTACATAATTGCGAAAAAACGCTACGATACGACGAGTCTGAACTAAAGAAAAGATTGCTAAAACCGTAAGCAATATGTGAATCTTACGGAAGTTTTTGATTAATAATGCATATGGTTTTTTTAATATCATACTATCAAGCCCTTTACTAAGATTATTTTATCAAAAAAAACAACCTTTTGTAAAGTTGTTTCTATCTTATTACCAATATTTTATCGATATTCTTGGATAACTTTTTTATTATTCACCTAATTTATAAATAAATATTGTACTATCAGCATTATTTGATGCATAACCATTATATGATTTTGACAACTTAATTAAGTTTTCTATCTTTTCACTATAAGTAACAACTTTATTTGTATAACTAACTAAAGTTTTAATACCTTGTTCATTTAATTTTGAAGTACCTGCATATAGCTTAGTGGCTCCATCATTTAAAGTACTAATACCTTCATTTATACTGTTAGATGCAACACTTAACTTAGTTAAACCAGTGCTTACTTCATTTAAACTAGAGCTTAAATATTCTACTTTTGTTTTCATAACTTTTACTTCTTCAATTTTTGTTGTTAAAGTATTAAGTAGTTCTTGTAGTTCTTCAAGATTTTCAATCATTTCATTTATTGCAGTGTTGTTAGCAACTAACAAAGCTTTTAATTCATAGGTTGATTTTATAGTAACTAAATTTGTTAATTCTGCATCAGTTACATTTGGATTAGCTGTTTTAATTCTAATTATCATTTGTTCTTCTGTTTCAGTAGCTTTCATACCATAAGTAGTATAAGCTGCAGAAACATCTGGATTCGTCATTTTAGTAATTGTAGCCTCATTTGCACTCTTTAACACTCTAAGGTTAGCAAGTGAACCATCAATATCTTTATTCTCTAACATAGCTTTTGCATCATTTAAAGCATTAAGCATTTCATCTACACCTTCAGTAAGAAGTACCGAACCATCTGATATTTGTTTTAAAGCACTTGAGGCAGTGTTTAATTTTTCATTAAATAGACTTGAACTTTCAAGTAATGTATTTGTACCATCACTCAAAGATTTTGTACCGCTTTCAATTTGATCCATACCATCACTTAATGTATTCATTGAAGTAGATAATTCATCTATTTTTTCAAAAACACTCAAATCAATATTAGATAATAGTTTAGGTGAAGCAACCATATAAATATCATTTATTTCAAAATTAGTAGTTTCATAAGTAATAGTTACTTTATTTAAAGATTTAAACTCACTTATGCTAGTATAATCATATAAGCCAGGAGCTGCAACTGATAAAGCTATTGCCCTTGTGCCTGTGTCAGTAACTTTACCATTTGTTATACTTATATTCGAATTATCATCACTATCAATCATTGTACCAAGCATAACTACATATGGTGTAAAATTACCTTTTGTATTTAGTAAAGAATTATTAAGTAAAGATATTTCCACTTTAATGTTACCACTTTTACCTACGATATCTTCAGCTTTAACACTTTTTCCATCCAAGTAATATTTAGTTACCACATTAATAGGATTAGCTTCTTTAGAAGTTCCTGTGTAAAATATATCTTTTCCTTTAGCGTACCAAGTTACATGACTATTATCTTGTTTAAAAGTTTCACTTCCATTGATATTTATAATACTTGCAAGAAGTGAATTATCATCGACTTCTCCTGTTTTACTGTTTTCAAGATGATTACTTACTGTAGTTTTTTTAACACTACCAGTATAATCCATGTTTATATAAACACTTTCAGTTTTAGCAGCACTAGCACTAAAAGGCACAAGTGTTAAAGCACAAATAGTTAAAGCTGTTGCCACTGTTTTTAAATTTTTCATATTTTTTCCTTCTTTCTTATTTTTTATAATAAATTTATCGCATACCATTAAAAGTGATGGCAATACTAGTATAACAACAACACTAGATATAATAGCACCTCTTGATAGAAGTTCACAGATACTACCAATCATATCTATTTGAGTATAAAGTGCCACACCAAATGTTGCTGCAAAGAAGCATAAAGCCGATGTTATAATTGATGGAACCGTTAAACTTAATGTCTTTAACATTGCCTTGCCTTTATCTTTGATAGTTTCTCTTTCTTCCATATATTTAGTTGACATTAAAATTGCATAGTCAATTGTAGCACCTAACTGAATAGTACCAACGACAATTGATGCTATAAATGGAAGTGAAGTATTTGTATAAAATGCTACAGACATATTACAGAATATTGCAAATTCTATCGTAAGAATTAACACAATTGGTAAATTTATTTGTTTTAAAACTAGAACCATTATAATAAATATAACAAGTATTGATGTATAGTTAACCATTTTAAAGTCATGGTCAGCTATTGTTACCAAGTCATTCATAAGAGGACCTTCACCAGCAATAATGCTTGATTCATCATAAGATTTTACTACTTTATCTATTTCTTTAATTTGATCTGCTAATTCATCTGATGCCAGTTCATAAGTAGAGTTTACAATAATTAGCTGATAATCTTCATTATCTATAATGCTAGATAAGCTACTTGGAAGAAGCATATACATCGCTGGATCCATGAATGTTGATGGTGCTAAAACTAAGTCAATGCCATCTACTTTTTCTAAGTTAGAAACAAGTTCTTTAACATCATTTGTTTTAACATCTTTATTAAGTAATATTATTTCGGGTGAAACAATATTAAATTTTTCAGCTAATCTAGAGTTTGCTACGTTAAATGCTAAATCTTCAGGAAGAGAATCATCAAGTTTATAATAAACCTCAACATTTTTATTACCATAGTAAGCAGGTATTAATAAAATCAAGAAAGCTACTATAATACCTTTATAATGTTTTATTGAAAACTCTTGTAACTTTTTAAATTCTGGAAGTAAAACCTTATGTTTAGTTTTATCAATTAGTTGGTCACCAAGCATAAGAAGTGCTGGGAATAAAGTAAGAACACAAACTAATCCCCATAAAACACCTTTAGCCATAACAATACCAATATCAGTACCAAGAGTTAAATCCATGGTACATAGAGCTAGGAATCCCGCAAATGTTGTTAAAGATGATCCCAAAACTGATTGAAATGTTGCCACGATTGCATCGGCCATTGAGTCAAATTTTGAAGCATTAGGATCTTCTTTTTTTGCTTGTTCATATTTATGATACAAGAATATAGAAAAGTCCATCGTAACCCCAAGTTGTAATACAGCAGTTATAGCTTGAGTTATGTAAGATATTTGACCTAAAAAGATATTTGAACCCATATTATAAATTATTGCAAAACCTATATTTCCGAGTAGGAAGAATGGTATTACATAAGAGTCCGTTGCTACGAATAAAACAATTAAACACAAAATAACTGCAATTGTAACATAAGCGAATATTTCTTTATTTGATAAGTCCATAGTATCTATTACCATACTAGTCATACTACTTACTTTAGTAGCATCTCCAACAACTTCCCGCAATGATCTCACAGCTTCAATTGTTATATCTTCACTTGTAGAGCCGTCAAAAGTTACCATAATTACCGTTTCACTATCTTTATTTAGCTTTTCTACAACCTTTGTTGGTAACATATCAACAGGAATAGTTGTGTCAAGTACATCAGCAATACTTATCACGGCATTTACGCCATCAATCTTTTTGATATCTTTTTCTAAATCTAATATTTTTTTATTATTAGATGAATCTACCATAACAAAGGCATAGGCACCTAACCCAAAATCATCAGTTAAGATATTTTCACCCTTTATAGTATCAACATCATCAGGAAGATAAACTAAGATATCGTAGTTAATCCTCGTGTTAACATACCCATAGATTGCTGGTATTAATAACAGTAAACTTATTACTATAATAAGAGCACTATGAGTAGCTATAAATTTCGCAAATTTTTTCATATTTTTCTCACCACGCTATATATACTATGATAAATAACTTTATTTTTCAAAAGCAAAACAGTAATTTTGGCTGATAAACTACATATTGTTGGTTAATGTACAATATTTATGCCCACTTGTGTTGTTTATATTTACAAAACTATATTTATTCTATATAATGTAGGTAGGTGATGCAAAATGGCAAAAAAAGTTGATTTAAGAATAATAAAGACCAAAAAGAACCTTTATGAAGGTTTACTCAACCTTATGAAAGAAAAGACCTTTGAAGAAATAAAGGTATCTGATATATGTAGTGAAGCTTTAACAAATAGATCTACTTTCTATGATCACTTTTCTGACAAGTATGAACTATTAGATTCATTAATTAAAGATCTAGAAAATGATTTGGTAGAAAAACTTGAAGAAAATGCTAATTACAATAGTGCAAAAGAATATTATATGTCAATGATAGAAATATTTTTTAATCATATAAGCAATAATATTAATGTATATTCATCTATTTTAAAGAAGAATAATAATAGTATTGTTATGGATATGATAGGAAGTGCTATATATAAAGATGTTGAGACTCATATAAAAGATAGTAATAAAAAACTAAATACTGATATACCAGTAGAAATAATAACTATGTTTTATGTAAGTGCAGTTACTAACATATGTTTAGAATATATAAAGTACCCAAATAAATATGAAAAAGAGGATATCCTTAAATATTTAGATACCCTTATCCCAGACAAAATATATTAATTTTAAAATATCCCTGTTTCAGAAAAAATTTAAAGTTGCATAACTTCAGAATTTTTTGAAAAGTTTTAGAATAGATTCTTCTTGAGAACAATTTATCAAAAGATCTACTCTCTTCAACATTAATATTATATTATGTACATTTTTTTACCACTACCACAAGTAGTGGGTTTTCCCATATTATCAGTATTTATAGTATTAAATCCATTTATTTATAAAAAACATTTATCTACTTAAAACCACAACATTTTTTATAATTTGCCTTTATAAAAATAAATTTTCAATTCGACTTATTTTATGGGCTATTTACCACAACAGTTTTTGTACTTTTTCCCACTTCCACAAGGACATGGATCATTACGACCAACTTTATTGCTTACTCTTTTTGGTGAGTTTT
>CAVGEW010000017.1:0-2739 GCA_963628465.1 Agathobacter sp.
AGTGCAAATTGAAAAATAAAAACACCGGCCTAAACACCAGTGTTTCTTTTTAAAGCATTACTTACATGAAGTACAAGTTTTGAATGTATGTTTTACTCTATCATGTTCTTCAGCTTTTTTACCGTTATTAAATCTTTCAACAGTACCTACTAAGTAGCCGGTAATTCTTCTAATTCTTTCAAATTCTACTCCTTCACCTGTTACTTTTTTTGATTTTACTTCTTCTTCAATTTTTTCCATACTACTTATTCCTTTCCTTCTAATTTTTTTAGTAAATCAACACTAACTGGTTCACCAGTTTTTCTACCACATCTTGGACATACATCTTTAATAATTCCGACATATCCACAGACAGGGTCTCTATCGACAGGGTGGTTTATTGCACCGTACCCAATATCACTTTCTTTCATGATTCTAACAATATTTTCAAATGCTTCAAGATTATCTGATGGGTCACCATCAAGTTCAATATAACTTATGTGTCCAGCATTTGTAAGCTTATGATATGCTCCTTCAATTTTTAGTTTATTTGCAATTGAAATATTGTAATAAACTGGAACATGGAATGAATTTGTATAATAAGACCTATCTGTTACACCTTTAATCTTGCCATATATATCTCTATCGATATTAACAAATCTTCCAGATAAGCCTTCGGCAGGAGTTGCTAGCAAAGTGAAATTCAAATTATATTTTTGACAAAATTCATCACACATTTTTCGCATAAACCCTATTATTTCAAGGCCTAGTTTTTGAGCTTTTTCAGATTCACCTTGATGTTCTCCGATTAAAGCTTTAAGGCATTCAGCAAGACCGATAAAGCCAATAGATAATGTTCCATGTTTTAAAACTTTTTTTAGTTTATCATTTGGTTTTAATTTATCACTATCCATCCACATACCTTGCCCCATCAAAAATGGGAAGTTATATACTCTTTTGTTGCACTGAATATCATATCTTTCAAGTAATTGGTCTTTGACAAGTTCCATCATATCCCCAAGTTCTTCATAAAAGCCTTGCATATCTGCTTTATCTAAAGCATCTTTACCAACAATACCGTGTTTAATACCAAGTCTAGGTAAATTTATTGAAGTAAATGAAAGGTTTCCTCTTCCTGGTGTAATTTGTTTGTCAGGGTCTACAACATTAGCAATAACTCTTGTTCGGCATCCCATATAACCTACTTCAGTTCTAAAGTCATCAGCTTTATAGAATGGTTTATTAAATGATGAATCTAAGAAAGACCAGTTTGGAAACAATCTTTTTGCCGAAACTCTTAAACTTAACTTAAACAAATCATAGTTAGGGTCTTCAGGATTATAGTTAACACCTTCCTTAACCTTAAATATTGAGATTGGGAATATTGGTGTTTCCCCACGCCCAAGTCCAGCTTCACTTGCAAGCATATAGTTTTTAGTTATCATTCTACCTTCGCTAGATGTATCCGTACCAAAATTTACTGATGAAAATGGTACTTGAGCACCCGCTCTTGAATGCATAGTATTTAAATTATGAACAAAAGCTTCCATAGCTTGATATGTTCTTTTGTCAGTCTTTTCTAAAGTTTTCTTAATAGACATATCAAACATTCTTTTCATAAGTTCTGAATCTTTATAATACTTTTCAAAATAATCTACCGTTATATCAATATTGTTTATTTTGGCTATTTCTTTATCAACAGCCGATAAATTAATAAAATCATTTAAATCTTCTAAATCAATATAATCTTTAATTGTAGTTTTTAAAATCTTCTTAAATGTTTTTAAAACACCAGGAGCTAGATAATAATCAAAAGCCGGAATACTTTGTCCACCATGTTGGTCATTTTGATTAGATTGAATAGCTATTGCTGCAAGAGCTGAATAACTCATAATATCGTTAGGCTCTCTTAGATGACCATGGCCAGTTGAAAACCCATTTTTAAATAGCTTATCTAAATCAATTTGTAAACAAGTCGTAGTTCCCATTGCTTCAAAATCCATATCGTGAATATGAATATAGCCTTCATCGTGAGCATCGGCAAACTTTTTCTTCATTAAATATGATTTAGCAAATTCACGTGATACATTAGACCCAAATTGAAGCATAGTTCCCATCGCAGAATTTCCATCAATATTACCATTTTCTCTTTTGGCGTCATCTTCTTGAGCACTTTTTAAAGCAAGTCCTTCCAGAGTTTTTAAAAATTTATGACTTCTTTTATCCTCAGTAAATGCTTCACGAGCTTTTGCCCTATTATCTCTATAACTAGCAAAACTTTCATATACATCATCGTATTTATCTTTCTTTAAAGACTCTTCAATGATATCTTGGATATCTTCAATCTTGATACTTGCTTTACCAGCATAATCCTTTTCAATAGTCTTAATTACGTGACCATATACTTTTTGAATGTCTTTTGATGAATATTTTAAAATTTCTTCATCTTCTTCATTAATAACTTTGATACTATCAAAGCCTTTCTTAATTGCTAAAGCAATTTTTGTTCCATTAAAACTTACTTTGGAACCATTTCTTTTAACAACTTTAATTGTTTCAAAGAATTCTTCTTTATTTGGCATAATACTTTACCTTCCCTTCATATTTTGATTATATAACACATCAAAATATTTGTCTACAAAAAATTAATTTTTATTTTTTGTTAAAATTTACAAAACCTCAATTTTACCTTCATTTTTCGCCATTCGTATTTTTTAACAACTTCACACAAACCCAAGTATTTACTTAGTAAAATGCATA
>CAVGEW010000017.1:2749-26883 GCA_963628465.1 Agathobacter sp.
TCTTTACTTTTTGAACTTTTTAGTTTTCACTATTTTTACATTTTTTAAAAAACAAGACAAAAAATTTTAGTGAATTATATTTTAAGAAAGACAATAAGGCAAAAAAATAGTAAAAGTATTGATGTTTATATAAAAATTGGATATAATATTAATGTAAGGTTACCCAAGAAGTGGGTAGTGCCTACAAAAATGTGTTTTTGAAAAAGACACTACACCTAATGGCTAGTGTCTTTTTCCTATAATAGTTTTAAAATTACAACTATCAATAGTACTACTATTACTAAAAGAACTTCATTTAAGTTTTGTTCCTTTTTCATAACTTACCACCTAGCCCTTTCTCCCCCTGGAGTATAACCCCGGAAAAGTTTCCGAACCAAATAGAAAGTAGGCACTACCACTTTTGGGTAACAGTGAACTATTATACATATATTTTTGTGCGTTGCAACACTTTCGACAAAACATATCAAAATACGACATGCCGTTTTCGGATTTTGTGTAAACTTATGCACATCTTTACACAAGTTTACACATTAAATTCTTTGTAATACAAGTAAAAGTTAATACATACTAACATTATCATAAATTAATAACACAACCATGAAATTAACGCAAAAAAAATTTGACAAGGGCATAAAATTATTATATAATACTTTTGCAAGTTATTTAGGCAGAGTTGTACCTATAAATAATGTGTTTGAACCGAAATCGGAATAAAGTATTCTATACTGCCTTGAAGAAATTATTCAAACTCCCTATTTAATGGATATAACAGAATAAATATTTTGCAAATAAAATGAAAGGAGATTTTATGGCAAGATATACGGGACCAGCTTATAAAAAATCTAGAAGACTTGGTTTTTCAACACTTGAAAATGGTAAAGACTTAGCTAAAAGAGCATATGCTCCAGGACAACATGGTCAAGACCGTCGTCGTAAGTTAAGTGAATACGGAATCCAAATGCAAGAAAAACAAAAGGTTAGAATTCTATACGGACTTAATGAAAAGCAATTCCATAAAGTATTTCTAAAGACTTCAAAGATGCATGGAAAAGCTGGGGAAAATTTACTTATCCTTCTTGAATCTAGACTTGATAATATGGTTTATCGTTTAGGTATGGCTAGAACTAGAAGAAGTGCTCGTCAAATTGTTAATCATGGACATATTTTAGTAAATGGCAAAAAGGTAGATATACCTTCATACACTACTAAAGTTGGGGATATAATTTCTGTTAAAGAAAATTCTATGAACCATCCAGCAATCCTTGATGCAATTGAACAAAAAAGATCTGTTCCAGCATTCTTAGAAATGGATAACAAAAAATTAACTGGTAAATATGTAAGAGTTCCTGAAAGAAGTGAACTTAATCCAGAAATTAATGAACAACTTATCGTTGAATTTTACAACAGATAATGTTAAAACCAAAAGGTTTATTCATCCTTTTGGTTTTCTTTTGGTTTAAATACATTTATAGACATATTACTTATGTCAATTAATTTAATTAAATTAGTTAAATCTGTTACTTCAATATTTTCTATTATCTCTTTTAAATTAGATACTATACCATCGTTATATATAATGTCATCTTGAATTTTCATGTTAACATTTTCAACATCTTCATAATCAAGAATAAGTGTCGCAATTAAAGCGTTCTTTTTTCTTTTAAAGTCAGTATCACTAATAGTTAGATTATCTAACTTATCTTTAACCCTTTTTATAAATTCCTCTTTGAAACTACTTTTAGCTAATATAGATATAACAAAAGCGCCATCATATATATCACACGTTGTGGATAAAGATTGAACTAGGCCTTTTTCAATAAGTTCATCACAAAAGTCTGATGTTGAACCAAAGTTTATGTTCAAAATTAAATTTGTCAAAAGTTTTAAATTTAAATGCGTATAATCTTTAAACTTGCTTATATCCATCTTTATAGCTATTTTTACCGTTGGAGATGATACATTTACTTCTTCTTCAATATATTTTTTAGTTACCTTCCTTGGTTCATTTTCCGTTATAACCATAGGCTTTAAATACTCTTTAAATTCTATCTTTGACAAAGTATTTTCTACCTCACTAGCCATTTCATATGGATTAAAATTACCTGTAATTGTTAAAAACATATTCTTTGGATGATAAAAAGCATCATATATAAGGTTAATATCATCTAATTTAATAGACTTTACTTCATCAGGTGTACCTGTGATAGTATTTCGATATTTACTTTTTTGCAAAATATTTTTCATTGAATCATAAAACATTACACTATAAGGACTATCTAAGCCCATCTTAGCCTCTTCTATGATAATACCTTTTTCTTTAGATACAGTCTTTTCTGTGAAATATGGATTATAAACAAAATTAAGTAATTCTTTAAGATTTTCTTTTTTATTTTTTGGGGCAAATACGATATATGAGGTATATTCAAAGGTTGTAAAGGCGTTGGCATCTCCGCCAAGTTTATAAAATCTATCATGAGCACATTCTTCTTCACTAATATTGAATTTAATATGTTCAAGAAAATGAGCAATACCATTGGGTACAACATAAGTTTTTTTATCTATCTTAAACTTTGTGTGAATAGAGCCATATCTAACAGAAAGGGATGCAAACATACTATTTATTTTTTCATTAACCCACATATAAACCTTTAAGCCTTGCTTAGTTTCATAAGTATATATAGTTTCATTTAAACCTTTTAGTTTAACTTCTTCCATGATTATTTCCTTCCTTCCAAAGTAAATATAGTATTTAATTTTATTTTCTTAGCTACCTTAATTACATCATCTTTACTAACCTTTTCAAATAAAATCTTTCTTTCCTCAGGAAGTGGTAAATTATCATATTCGTGGAAGACATAATTATTTAAAGTAGCAACATTATTGTCTTTAATCATATCTAAAGATATAATCATATTATTTATTGCATCTGTAAGTTCTTCTTGAGTAAACTCACCATTTTGCATACTTTTTACTTCTTTTTTTATTAAAGATATAGCCTTTTTAACATTATCATTTTCTAAAGAAACATGAACTAGTAATAGTTTATCATATTTTAGATATAAACTTTTTAAAGCATAACACAAGCTATTTTCTTCTCTGATACTTTTGTATAGTTTAGAAGTAAGACCACCAGAACCAAAGATATAATTAAAGACATTGAAAGTAATATTTCTTTCTATCTCGGATAAATCTTTTAAATTATAAATCACAGCTAAGTTAGCTTGGATATTATCTGAAGATAAACTTTTTACAAGAGGTTTCTTTGTTAATTTATTATCTACGATAATTGAGTATTTTCTATCTACAATATATCTATTTTTAAAATATCTCTTTATTGTTTCGACAGTTTTATCCATATCTAAGTTTCCTATGATAAATATATCGACATGGAAGTTCTTACGAAGTTCTTTATAAGTTTGATATATACTTGAAGGAGTTATTTTTTCTAAAGAATCTAGCGTACCTAGAATTTCAAGTGATGTGGGAGATTCTTCATCCATAGTTTTGAAAGCTTCGCTAAAACATTGTTTCATGGGATTTTCTTTTAAACTTAGGATCTCTCTTTTTAATCTTTCTTTAACAATATTAAATGTTTTTAAATCAAATTCATCGTTTTGAACATTTGGATTATCTATTATTTCAAAAAGAGTTTTAAATACTTCTGTTTCATAGTCTTTATCACCGATATAATCAGGATTAATAAAATCTAGGGATATTTGGAAGTCTAAAATATTACCTACCCTTACTGTGCTTGCATACGCGACCATTTTATAAAGTTCTTCATACCTTGTAATTAAATCTTTTCGACGTGGATATTTTTTACTTGATTCACTAAGTAAGTCCGCAAGAAAAGTATAATCACCAACAGTATCTTTATCTATCTTATTTTGAAAGTTTACTTCCACATGACTAGTTTTAAATTTGTCAGTTTTTATTGTATAAACATTAAAGGAACTACATTTGTAAATTTTGTATTTCATTTGACACCTCTTTATTATTATGTTTAGTTTTTAAAATTTTATTATATTCTTTTAAAGTATAATCATCTGTCATACCAGCGATGTAATCTAGCGCTATTCGGGAAGGGGTATTTTCTTTATAAGATGCACTCATATTAATTAGATAAGACTTTATTATATTACTATCTTTATTATTGCTTTTTAAATCATTTAAATATGTATCATATAAAGTATATAGTATATCTTTTAATTTTTCTTTTTCTTCCTTAGTATAGGCCTTATAATATATATTTTGATAGTTAAAATCTTTTAAATCACATATAGCTTTATAAACATCATCACTTAGTTTAATATAGTTTTTATTCTCGCTATTAGAAATAATATCATTTATAATAGTATTTACTATTTTGCTATTGCTAGTACCTAAGATATCAGTTATGTTTTTAGGAACATCATCCCATATTAGAAGATTCATTCTTATAGCATCATCAATGTCACGACCTAGATAGGCAATTAAATCACTTATACGAACAACACAGCCCTCAAGGGTCATAGGAATGAGCCTCCGGCACGCATCTTTTTCCTTGTATGTATTTTCATATTCTTGCCAAAACTGTGTAATAGTCTTAGGTTTTGGTTTATACATGCCTAAAGCCATTTCCCCATTGTGACAAAGAATTGCATCTAAAGTTTGGAGAGTAATATTTTTGCCATTACCAAAGTTTTCAATACTTGTCAGAAGCCTTACACTGTGAACATTATGATTAAAATATCCACAGCCCTCATTTAGGCTTATTTCATTAAGGATAGCTTCACCTACATGACCAAAAGGGGTATGACCTAAATCATGACCTAAAGATGCCGCCTCAATTAAATCTTCATTTAAACCGAGTCTTCTTCCAATAGTTCTAGCTATTTTGCTAACATATAAAACATGAATCATTCTTTTAGTTAGGTGGTCATTATCTTTAAAAGAAAAGACTTGGGTTTTATCCATGTATCTTTGAAAAGATAAGGAATAAAGAATCTTATCTATATCCCTAAAGAAAGGGGTTCTAAAGTCACTTTCTATTTTATTTTGATATATTGCCTCATTATCTTTACAAGCATATTTATTCAATTTTATCACCATTCCTTTTAAATTTATCTATGAAACCGCAGTGCGTACATAATTCTTCGATTAGTTTGCTTTCTTCAAGGCCTTTGCGCATTTTTATATATCTTTCACTACTTACAATAGCACTTAAATCATCTTTAAAAATATTACCTAAATTAATAACACCATCAGCATCTAAACAACATGGAACAATTGTGCCATCTACTAAAATACCTAAATGGTCTTTTAATGCATAACACTTGCCATATTCATTATGAACATTATTATTCAAATTAGGCCATATAAATTCTTCGGCAATATCCAGAAAAACATTTTCATCTAATTTTTGAGTTCCATTTATTTTTAATTGATATTTATTTTCTAATAAACTTATTATCTTAGCACTTGGGCTTATCCATAATCTATAGTTTATATAGGTATATTTTTTTAAAACATCTGTTACATTAAATATCTTAGTTAAATATTCTTCTTCACCTATATTACAACTATGTAAAGATATATTTAATTGCCTGATATTTTTATTATCCTTTATATTTTCTATAAGAGTTCCATTTGTAGTTATATTTACATAAAAATCTTTACTTGCTTCGTTAATAAATTCATTTATATGCGGATGAAGTAAAGGTTCCCCTAGAACATGGAGGTATAAATAATTAGTATAACCTTTTAATTTAGATAAAACTATTTTAAATTCTTCCATTGTCATAAAATTTGGCTTTCTTTTGTTATGAGTACAAAAAGAGCAAAAAAGGTTACAATTATTAGTTATTTCAACATAAATCTTCTTCATAAGAAAAATAATATATCTACCTTTTCCATGAAATCATCATTAAATATATGTGTTAATCTAATTAACCTTAAGGTAATACCAATAATAAAATAAACACTTATAATGCATAATATTAAACCAATAAACCCTTTAATTTTAAAAATTATTTCTATCAATAACAAAATTATACTAATAAGCAAAATAATACCATATTTTTTATACATAAATAACCTCTTTCTTACAATATTATTTTAAACTAAATCCCTATATTTATCAAGGAGCAAATAAAAAAATAGAGCATAAGCCCTATTTTAATTCATAAACTTCCCCAGATACATCATTGAAAAGACCTTGACTTTCTTTCTTTTCATCATTTATTAGAGGTTTTGTTTCTTCCTTTTTTAAAGCTGGAAGTTCCATATTTTCTTCATCATCTTCGATAATAAATATATTACTTGTTTTATTTGGTTCCTCTTCTTTTTCTGGTTCTAGTTTTGTTACTGTTTCTTCTTTATTTACAAATACTGAACTGAATATTTGTGGGCTTGGTTTAAAGATTGGTTTTTCTTCTTCCTTAGCCTTAGGTATATCAATACTGTCAAATTCATTTTTTATAGCTTCAAGACTATTAAGTTTACCCTCAAGTTCTTTGTCTTTATCATCTTGTGCAAGTAATGGTAATTCATTAATACTGATAGGGCTTTCTTCTTCCTCATGGTCTTTGAATATTGGCTTTACTGCTGGGGCTTGTTTAGGAAGTTCAATTTCATCTTCATCTTCTTTTATAATTGGTGTAAATTCTGTAACGGTAACTTCTTCATTTACCTTTGGTGCTTCTTTTACCTCAGGCTCTGTCTTTATTTCTTCAGGTTTTTGCTCAACTTCAAGTTTCGTTGGAGTTTCTTCTTTCTTCTTAAATGAATCTATCTCTATTTTTTGTAATCTCTTTGTTTCTTCAAGTTTTTCATCTTTTTTGCCAAAGAAAAATACAATGACAAAAAGGATAATTAAAACTACTAGAGCTATTGTTAACCATAAAGTAAAATTATCATTTTGATATAATTCATAAATGAAATCTTTCATATTTTTGCACCTCTTTATTCTTATATATTAAATTCTAGCAAAATATTGCCAAAAAGTAAATATATTTTGCTTATTTTCTTTTAAAAGTTATAATGTATCTATTGTTTTATTAAACTTATCTATCATGGGTAAGTATATATTTTTAAGAGAACTAATACCTTCCTCACTAGTAGCCTCAGCCCTAAAGGTTATGTTTGGCCCTGTATTTGAGGCTCGAACTAAAACCCAGCCATTAGTGTATGTTATTCTTACGCCATCTATATCATTGATTGGATAATTCATCGACTTAGCATAAGTTTTGATTTGCTCAACAACATTAAATTTAATATTATCCGCAGATGGTATTTTTAACTCGGGAGTTGAGAAATATTTTGGAAATTCTTTGGATAGATTGCTTAGTTTATCACTCGTTTTACTTAAAATTTCCAAAAGTCTTAATGAAGCATAGATAGCACTACAGCAATCAGCATCTCGGTCGCGAAAGTATAAATGTCCTGAATATTCACCACCGAAAGGAAGGTTATCTTGATGAACTTTAAACTCTGTATAAGAAGCACCAGTTCGATAACAAATAAGACTTCCACCCCAACTAGATATAACATCTTCCATGGTTTTTGAACACTTTATATCACATAAAAAAGTTTTATTTGCAACACTATTAAACATACTTTTAATATATATAAGCATCAAGTTTTCGATAGGTAATATTTCCCCATTTTCCATGACTACACCAATTCTATCACCATCACCATCATACGCGATACCGAAATCAGCTTTATTCTTTTTTACAGCTTGTTGAAGCTCTACTAAATTTTCCGGTACCGCTGGGTCTGGATGATGATTAGGAAAATTACCATCAGAAATATCATTTATATATATTGGATTGCAAAAGACACTATCAAATACTTTTCTAACTATTAAGGAAGTCGCACCATTACCAGGGTCAATTACAACTTTTCTTTTGTTTTTACCAAATTTCAAAGAATATTTTAAATATTCAATGTACTTGTTTGTTATATTAGAATTAGTTATTCTTCCTTGGCCATTTTTAAAATTGCCTGCGAAAGTATAAGCTTTAAAATCTTCAATCATCTCACCACGAGCATTTATCATTCCATCAAAAGAAAATTTAAAACCATTATCATCTTTAGGATTATGAGATGCTGTAACCATTATCCCTGGCATTTGATTTAAATACCTTGCATAATAATTCATCGGAGTTGTTGTAAGACCCAAAGAAATAACATTCATTCCACTTGAAACTAAACCCTTAATTAAATTTTGAGTTAAGCTTTCACCTGAAAGTCGGTTATCATGAGAAACGATACAAGTATTTTTATTATATTTTTCTTGCAAGTAAGAACCATAACTTTTACCAATAGTAAAAGCTGTTTGCTCATTTATTTCTTCAGGATAAGTACCACGAACATCATAAGCTCTAAAGATTTCTTTATTTATGTTATTCATCTAATCACCCTTTTTTCTTCTTCTATTTTATTATGGCCTCTAGAGCTAATTTTATCATATTATTAAGAGATGTTTGTCTTTCTTCGATAGATAAAACAACATCACTATATTTAGAATCTACGACTGTTGCTATGGCGGTTGCTTTTCTGCCCATAGAATTAGCAACATGAATAAGACCAAATGCTTCCATTTCTTCTCCTAGAACTTCATAACTTTTTGGTATTCTATCTAATACCCTGTCAAAGTCAATATAAGGACCAAATACATCCATTGTAGTAAGCATTCCTTTATGTAACTTTTCATTTAAACCTAGTTCATTTGCAGCCTTCATGACGTTTTCGTTAAGGCCTTCATCTGCTTTTACTACCCTTTCTCGATAGTTATTAAAAGTATAAGCAAAATTAGATTCGCTATAGACACTTTCACTTAATAGCATATCATTTATATTAGCTTTAGGACTTACGGCGCCACATGTGCCTATTCTGATTATTTTTTGAACATCAAAGAAATGAAATAACTCAAAAGAATAAATACCCATGCTTGGCATTCCCATACCACTACCCATAACTGTTACTTTCACACCTTTGTAAGTACCTGTAAAACCCAGCATATTTCTAACACTTGTAACCAACTTAGCATTTTCTAAAAAGTTTTCAGCAATATACTTAGCTCTTAAAGGATCACCAGGCATTAACACAAGTTTCGCTATATCATCTTTATTATCTACTTCAATATGTATTGGATTTTCACCTAAAAACATTATTTATCACACTACTTTCTATACTTATTTTAGCAAAAAAACATATTTTTTACTAGTATATTTTAAAGAACTTGTAAAGAAGCGTAAATATCTTAAATAGAAATCTACTCATAACATTCATTTATATTAGTAATCTTTTAAGGTTCATTTGGATAACAGTTAAAAACTGAGTAAATTAAATTTCACTCAGTTTTTCTAATTTTCTAAAACGGCTTTGATTCTTCTTACTCCAGCACTTGAAGCTTCCTCTTTAGTTATTTTAAAATGGCCTAATTCACTGGTGTTCTTAACATGAGGGCCTCCGCATAGTTCTTTAGAAACATTATCACCAATTGTATAAACCGTTACAATGTCCGGATATTTTTCAACAAACATACATTCTGCCCCACTTTTGATGGCTTCTTCTTTGTTCATTTCATCTACTCGCACATCTAAGCCTTCACTAATCCACTTATTTACTAAATCTTCTGCAGCCTTTTTTTCTTCATCAGTAAGCTTGTGGTCACAACTAAAATCGAAACGCATTCTTTCATCAGTTATGTTACTCCCCTTTTGATGAACATCAGGACCTACGACTTGTTTTAATGCTGCATTAAGCAAATGAGTTGCCGTATGGTATTTTGTTTCAATTTCGCTATTGCCCGCAAGACCACCTTTGAATTTACCTGCAGATGCTGTTCTTGATAATTCTTGATGGGCTTTAAATTTTTCATTAAATCCATTTACATCAACGCTTATACCAGCATCTTTAGCAAGTTCACAGGTTAGTTCAATTGGAAAACCGTAAGTATCATATAAATGAAAAGCAGTTTCACCATCAATATCTTTATTACTTACTTTAGCAAATTCCCTTAAACCTTTTTCTAGTGTTTTATTAAACTTTTCTTTTTCATTTTTTAAAACATCCAACACAACTTGCTTATTTTTTGAAAGCTCACTATAATAACTTTGATATTTTTCAATAATTAACTTACCTATTTGTTCTTCCCAATTACTATTTATATCGATACCTAATTTTTTGGCATGTCTAATGGTTCGACGAATTAATCTTCTTAAAATATAACCTTGATCAGTATTACTTGGTTTTATTCCCGCCGGGTCGCTACTTATAAATACCGCAGTTCTTATATGGTCTGCAATAATACGCATACTTTGTTCATTACCTTCATAAGGAAGATTAGCAATATTACTTATTAATTCAATAACATCACTCCAGATACTTGATTTATAATTATCATCTACACCCTCAAGGACTGAGGTAATTCTTTCAACGCCCATTCCCGTGTCAACATTTTTCTTAGGAAGTTCTGTAACAGTTCCATCTTCAGCTTTATAATATTGCATAAAGACATTATTCCAAATTTCTACCCATCTATCATCTTCAGGATCAAAAACTTCTGGCACATCTTCATCGCTTCTAAAATAAAATATTTCCGTATCAGGGCCACATGGACCAGAAGTGCCTGCGATCCAGAAGTTATCTTCAACCGTCCTTGCTATTCTTTCTTTTTTTATGCCAAGACTTAACCATTTGTTATAACTTACCTCATCAAAAGGGATTAAATCATTTCCTGCGAAAACAGTCACAGCAAGTTTTTCTTCTGGTATATTTAACACCTTTGTTAAGAATTCAAAACTCCATTCAATACTTTCATCTTTAAAATAGTCTCCTAAAGACCAATTACCAAGCATTTCAAAAAATGTATGATGGGTTGTATCTCCGATTGAATCCAAATCATTAGTTCTAATACATTTTTGATAATCACAAAGCCTAGTTCCATAAGGATGAGCCTCACCCATTAAATAGGGAATAAGTGGTTGCATGCCTGCGGTATTAAATAAAACCGAAGGGTCATTTTCTGGCACCACAGGGCTACTGGGAATTTGTTTATGACCATGATTAACAAAAAATTCAATAAACAAATCTTTAATTTTCATTTTCTATAGCCTCCAATATTTTAAATACCTTTTCTTTGGTTTTAGCTATATCATCATTAGCTATAATATAGTCAAGATCTTCATAGTTTTCCAAAGCTCTTTCCGTAATATCACTTTGTTCTTCCAAAGTTAATTTACTTGGTGAAAACTGATTAATAACTAAAATACTAGTTACATCATCAAAATTATCTTTCATATCTTCAAATTCCAAAGGCATTCTGGCATCGCAAATAACTACAACATCAACTTCACCTTCATATAAAGAAATATCTTCAATCATTCTTCTTGTTAAGAATCTTTCATCATATTTTCTTATTTTAGCGCCAAATTTTTGTAAAAATCCTCTTGGTTTTTTAGCACTAATCCCATCCCATTCAGTTAGTTCTTCTGCAAATAACTTAATATACTTACTAAAACCAGTTATAACACATTTTTTTAGCCTATAAGTATAAAACTCAGCGATCATTTTAGCAACTTCATTTTTGCCACTTCCTGTTTTTCCCCCAACAACAAATATTTTCATAAATCCTCTCTTTCTTAAAATAAAAAGAATGATACCTAAAAGGAGTCAATTGTGACGGTACCATCCTTTATTTAACTTAATTATTTCTAACGGAACTACCCGATTAATCTCCATAAGTAGCAATTATATAATCCTTTTGTTAGTTTCCATCAACCACTAACTTTCTCTAAAAAGAGTTATATAACATCTCACATCAACGATTACATAAATAATATACACATAAATTAAGATATTGTCAAGCATTTTCAATTAACATCTAGTTCCACTATAGTTTCCCCAAGATTCCAATTGTTTTTATAATACTTTATTACTTTTTTGTGTTTCTTTAAAACATTATGAACCTCATTTGTAATTACATTTGTACTCTTACCATGAATTATTATAACCGTATCATTATTCATTAAAATGTTATCATTAATAAATTGATGAACTAACACCGGTACCATGGCTACGATTTCACCATGTAAATCAAGCTTGGGGGTTTTGCTCGTTAACATTTGGAACCACCGCAGCATTCTTTTTAGCATAGTAATCTAAAACTTCAGAAAGAGTTGGAATAGATAATCTAGAGCCAATCTTAGTAACGGATAAACCAGCGGCAATATTTGCTAGGGTTATGGTCTTTTCCATATCAAAGTTATTAGCTATGCCATAAGTAAAGGCTCCATGAAATATATCACCTGCCCCAGTTGTATCTACGGCATCTACCTTTAATCCAGGCATAATTTTTATTTCATTGCCAGCTTGATAAAGACAGCCTTTTTCCTCTAAAGTTATAACTAAACTACTATTAGGATATTTATTTTGCAACTTATTATATATAGCTACTAAAGTACCTGGATTCGTAAAATCAAATTTAAAACCAGTAACAGTTTCAGCAAAACCTTTACTACAAACAATGTATTTTACATACTTACACAACTCTAAAAGCTCAGGTGTAACCCTACCAGCATCAATTATACTTATAGCATTTTGATACTTACTTAAAGCATTTTGGCTTGCCCCATAATCATGACCATCCGTAAAAACTATGTCAGGAGTAAAATCATAAGTTAGTTTTTTTAAAGGAGGATGTTCGGTAGCAACATTAAATACTGTTCTTGAGGCATTCTTCTTATTTATAAGGATAAATGAAAGCGAAGTGTCCTTATCATAACTAGTTTCTATATAGTTAGTATTTACATTTATATCTTGGAATTCTTTTTTAATCTTTGTTCCAAAATCATCAGAACCTACCACACTTGCAATGACTGTTTCAATGCCCCATTTACCAAGTAAATATGCCGCATTAGAGGCAGGACCTCCACCAGCAGAATATTTTTCATTATATCTATATTTTGTATTTTCAGTTGGATAATCATCTACCGGAACAGTTATATCCCAGCTAGAATGACCTATGCATAGTACTTTCATCATCCACCATTTCCCTTCTTATTATATATACGCCGATAGGAAAAGCCCGCAAGCTTTTCCGTACATATTCTTCGTTCGAGCCTAAAGCTCAGGACAAGCCTATTCTTAATTATACACTATATTATTTTCGTTGTATAATTATGAGTTGCAAACTAAAAAGTTAAATAGCTTTATCCCATTGGACTTACATCTTTCGAATGCCAAACTAATTAAAGAATTTAAGCTGCTTTAATGGCCACACCAGCAGCAAAAGTTTGACTTGCCGTATTAATAGTTGCATCTGCATCAACAAATAAATATAAATCATAAGATACACTACTTTGCGAAGAAAGCGTAGCACTATTTAATTGATATATAGTACCATTTGTTTCCCCCAAGCCTGTAGTTAACTCGGTTATTTCAGTTGTAGAAAAACTACTTGTTGAATTTGTTAAAGAAGATACCAACCCTTCTTTTACAACAGTTGTTGTACCTTTATTGGTTAAAATATAACGAATATTTGAAGCTGCTAAAGTGTTTGAACTTAAAGTAGCAAGATATATATTAAAAGTAACGGAATCTGAACAATAACTAGTGACTGTAAATGTGTAAGGCGTTGTTTGAAGACCTCTATTTCTACTCATCGGATAACTATTAGTTAAACCAATAGTATTAGTTCCTTCAAGTTTTATCTTAGCACAACTTGATAAACTAACTTCTGTTATTTTACCACCACTTTCAACCGGTTTCATGAATGCAGTAGTAACCCTAATTGTAAGAAGCGTAACTATAAGAACTGCTAAAACACTGAGTAATATCAATCTAGTTTTTTTATTCATAAGATATATCTCCTCTACCGTACATTAAAATTATATAAAATTTTTTAAATTAGTGCAAGTGTTTAAACCAAATAAATTGGAAAAACACTAAATTTTTAATTTCACTATTTGCTATTTCTTTTTAGTGATATTAAATAAATCAATCTTGGGCAACAATAAAACTCAAGAATTTCTCTTGAATTTTAAAGCATTATATTTGTTCTTCAATATATTATTTGCTTCTTTTACTTTTTATTGCAGCTTGAGCCGCAGCAAGTCTAGCAATTGGAACACGGTATGGTGAGCAAGATACATAATCAAATCCTAATTTATCACAAAAGGCAACACTCGCAGGATCTCCACCATGTTCACCACAGATACCTAGTGAAAGTTTTGGATTAACACTTCTACCTTTAGTAGCTCCCATTTCCATAAGCATACCAACTCCCTCAAAGTCTATGCGGGCAAATGGGTCAAACTCAAATATACCTTTTTCATAATATGAATTTAAGAATTTTCCCGCATCATCTCTTGAAAAGCCATAAGTCATTTGGGTTAAATCATTTGTACCAAAACTAAAGAAATCGGCTTCTTTGGCTATTTTATCGGCAAGAAGCGCCGCTCTCGGAATTTCAATCATCGTACCTACTTCATATTTTAGAGATAATCCAGATGCTTTAATTAACTTATCAGCAGTTTCACAAACTATTTGTTTAATATATCTAAATTCTTTAACTTCTCCAATAAGTGGAATCATAATTTCAGGGACAACTTCCGTGCCTTTTCTAGTTACGTTAATCGCAGCTTCAATAACTGCTCTTGTTTGCATTACAGCTATTTCAGGATAAGTTATTGCTAAGCGGCATCCTCTATGTCCCATCATTGGGTTAAATTCTTTTAAAGAAGCAATTATTTCTTGCAACTCTTGTTTAGTCTTTCCCAAATCAATAGCAAGTTTTGTTATTTCCTCATCAGTTTTGGGCAAGAATTCATGTAAAGGTGGGTCTAAGTATCTTATGACAACACTATATGGAGCCATTGCTTCAAATAAGGCTTCAAAATCACTTCTTTGATAAGGTAAAATCTTTTCTAGAGCTTTTTCTCTTTCTTCAACAGTTGTTGCACATATCATTTTACGGAAATTAAAGATTCTGTCAGTATCAAAAAACATGTGTTCAGTTCGACATAAACCTATTCCTTCGGCTCCAAATTTGCGAGCTGTGATAGCATCTTTTGGCGTGTCTGCATTAGTTCTGACCTTTAAATTTCTCACGTTATCAGCCCATGACATAAAGGTTTTGAAATCACCACTTATAGAGGCATCTTCCATATCTAGCTTACCAGCATATACTTTACCTGTTGAACCATCTAAAGAAATATAGTCTCCTTCCTTATATATTGTACCATCAGGCATTTTTATGGTTTTTTCTTCTTCATTTATAACAATAGTTGAAGCCCCGCTGACACAGCAAATACCCATTCCCCTAGCTACTACTGCAGCATGAGACGTCATACCACCACGAACAGTAAGTACACCATTACTTGAGTTCATTCCCTCAATATCTTCAGGGGAGGTTTCTAGTCTAACTAAAATACTTTCAATACCTTTTTTCTTATTTTCAATTACATCTTGGGCTGAAAAATAAATCTTTCCACAACCTGCGCCAGGTGATGCAGCAAGACCTTCAGCTATAACTTTGCCTGATTTTAGTGCTTCATCTGTAAAACTTGGATGTAACAAAGCATCAAGTTGCTTAGGGTCTACCATTAAAAGAGCATCTTCTTCAGTAATCATTTTTTCATTAACTAAATCAACGGCAATTTTAATGGCTGCTTTCGCAGTTCTTTTACCATTTCTAGTTTGCAGAATAAACAACTTGCCATTTTCAATTGTAAATTCCATGTCTTGCATATCTTTATAGTGATTTTCTAACCTTTCAGCAATTGTTGCAAATTCATTATAAACCTCAGGCATTTCTTCTTTTAATGTCGCAATTGGACTTGGCGTTCTAACTCCAGCAACAACATCTTCACCCTGAGCATTAATTAAATATTCCCCGAATAAAGCTTTTTCTCCACTTGCTGGATTTCTTGTAAAGGCAACACCAGTGCCAGAATTTAAGCCATTATTACCATAAACCATTTCTTGAACATTAACCGCAGTACCCCAACTAGAAGGAATATCATTTAGTCTTCGATAATATATAGCTCTTTCATTATTCCAACTTCTAAAAACAGCTTTAACAGCTTCGATAAGTTGCACAAAAGGGTTTTCAGGAAAATCTTCACCAGCAAATTCTTTATAAGCCTTTTTAAATAAATAAGTTAATTCAACCATATCGTTTTCATCTAAATCAAGGTCTTTCTTAACTCCTTTTTTAGCTTTAACTTCATCAATAATTATTTCAAATTTGCTCTTAGAATAACCTTTGACAACATCAGCAAACATTTGAATAAATCTACGATAAGAATCATATACAAATCTTTTGTTTTGAGTTTTTTCGGCAAAAGCTTGGGCAATTTCATCATTTAAACCAAGATTAAGAACAGTATCCATCATACCAGGCATACTGGCCCTTGCCCCACTTCTGACACTTAATAAAAGCGGACTCTCTTTATCACCAAACTTTTTACCACTTATCTCTTCAAGTTTAGATAGAGCTTCTTTTATTTGATTTATTACTTCATCACTTAAAACTTTGCCATCATCATAATATTTGTTACAAGCCTCTGTTGTAACTGTAAAACCACTTGGAACCGGTAAACCAATATTAGTCATTTCCGCTAAATTAGCTCCCTTACCTCCGAGTATATCACGCATATCTTTATTTCCTTCTTGAAACAAATAAACATATTTTTTCATACTTTTTTTATCCTCCATACACTATATTTTACCATTAAAACATTTTCTATACAATAAAAGTAGGTTTTATTTTACATTATTTTGATACTTTTACAATAATCAGAGACCCGAACATGGACCCAATCGTGGAGGCTAACAAAAAAAATATATAAGTGCTTCTTATATATCTTTCTTAATAAACATTGCATCACCGAAGGAAAAGAATCTAAATTCATGTTCTTTGGCATATTCATAAGCGTTTAAAATATAATCTCTGCTTGATAATGCAGATACTAACATTAATAAAGTACTTTTTGGTAAATGAAAGTTTGTTATAAGGCCGTCTATTGCTCTAAATTCAAATCCTCCGGGGTAAATAAATATATCTGTATCGCCAGAGCAAGCTACAAATTCATTATATTTATGAATGACAGTTTCTAAAACTCTAGTGGATGTGGTTCCCACCGCATAAATGTTTCTGTTTTCTTCTTTAGCCTTATTTAGTCTCTTGGCAACATCTTCGGTCATAACATAATATTCACTATGCATGTGGTGTTTGGTTATATCTAGAACCTCCACAGGCCTAAAGGTACCAAGGCCTACATGAAGGGTTACATAAAGAATCTCAATTTCCTTTTTGTTTAATTCATTAAGTAATTCCTTGGTAAAATGTAAGCCTGCGGTTGGCGCTGCGGCACTACCAAGGTTTTTCGCATAAACAGTTTGATATCTAGATTGATCCTCTAGCTTTTCATGAATGTATGGGGGAAGAGGCATAGTTCCTAACTTATCAAGAATTTCCATTAGGATACCTTCATAAATTAACTTAACTCGAACTATTCCTTCCCCACCTTTTTCGATAACCTCGGCTTTTAAAGAACCATCACCAAAAGAGACAATCGTTCCAATATGAAGTCTTTTTGCTGGTTTGGCTAGACACTCCCAAATATCGCCCTCAATATCTTTTAAGAGCAAAAGTTCAATTACAGCTTTAGTGTCAAGTTTTTCCCCAATTATTCTTGCTGGAATAACTTTAGTATCATTTAGTACCAAAACATCACCTTTTTTTAGATAAGAGCCAATATTTTTAAATATATCTTCTTTTAAATTACCATTATCTTTATTCATAAGAAGTAATTTAGATGAACTACGGTCTTTGAGTGGACTTTGAGCAATAAATTTTTCGGGCAAATCATAGTTGTATTCTTCAATATTCATTTTATTATTTCCTTTATTTTTTCAACTACTTCATCATTTATGTCATCAATTGTTCTGATGACATCATTTTTAACACATGTAATTTTCTTATAACCATATTTGTCGGTTAATTCAAGATATGCGGCTTCAGCTTGCTTTAAATGAGCAACATTTGATTCATGTTCATCTGGTGTTTCTTCTCTATTCTTCTTTAATATTGCAGCATACTCAAAAGGCATATACAAAAAGATAACAGCATCTGGTCTAGGTAGTTCCATAATTTCAAACTCTAAAGTATCAAGTTTTTGATACATTTTTTCTCTTTCTTCCTTAGTTTTAAGTTTACCACCTTGATGAGCCATATTAGATTCAACGTATCTATCTAAGATAACTATATCACCATTATTTAAATGTTCATTTATAATACCAATATTATATCTTCGGTCGGCAGCATAATAGGCAGACGCTGTTAAGGCATCAACATTCGGAGCACCTTCTAGAAACCAACCTTCCCCAATATAGGACTTACCTAAATATGGGCCTCCGACAATTTTACCAGTCGGAGTATCATACATTGGAAAAGAATAATTATAAATATTTAAACCCATTTTTTTAAATCTTTCTACAGTTTTTTTAACTTGAGTTTCTTTACCAGAACAGTCTGTTCCCTCAATAACAATTAATTTACCTTTTTGCAAAATTCATCACTTCTTTCATAAACTACGAATCTATATTTTAAACCATTGTCGGTATTCTCTTTTAGTACACTACAAATATATTGGCTTTTGTCAAAATCAGGAAAAAAACTATCAGCATCAGAAGTATCATCTATTTCTGTTAAATATAGCTTATCTGCATAAGGAATAAATAAATTATATATAGATGAACCACCAATAATCATTACTTCTTCATCTTGTTTAGTTACAAATTCGAGTAATTCTTTGAATTCTCTAAAGATAAGACCGTTTTCAATGTTATCAATGCTTTTGGATAAAACAATATATTTTCTTCCTTCAAGCCTCTTAGGTAAAGACTTATAGGTATTAGATCCCATAACTATATATTTATTCATAGTTAGATTTTTAAAATTTTGTAAATCTTCCTTAATATGCCAAATCAAATTATTATCTTTACCTATTTCTCTATTTTTACCAATCGCTGATATTATACTTATCATATGACACCTCATTATTTAGCAAGAGGAAACTTAATAGGTCCCATATGCTTGTAATTTAAGACTTTAATATCTTTTAAATCAGTTGAATTATCAAATTTCTTAAACTCTTTTATCTCAGGATTTATCCAAAGTGTTGGCGCTTCATAATCACCATCTTTTTCAAATCTAGCAATTTGCTGTTTAATACCATCGACTTGATTAACATAAATGTGGGCATCTTTAATACTATAGTTTATTGTACCTGGTTTTAAGTTTGTAACTTGAGCTACCAAAGATAATAAAACAGCATATTGAGTTACATTAAAGGGAAGTCCTAGAGGAACATCGCAACTTCTTTGATGAACCCACATATTTAAATAACCATTAGATACATCCCATTCTGTTGACCAAACGCAGCTAGGTAAAACAGCGGTATTTAAAAATTTATCTTGCCAAAGAGATATAACTAAACGGCGGTCATAAGGATTTTCCCTTAAAGTATCTATTAGCTTATCCATCAAATGGTAATGTTTTACTATATAACCATAAGCAGTTCCAATAGTATGGGCATATTTTTTACCGAAAAACTTTTCAACATCTTTATTTACAACTTTGCCATCTTCAAGGACATTTTGATTAGCTCGCCAGTAGCCATCTTCTTCAATAACCCATTCATCCCAAATATGAACATTTCGCTTTTGAAGCCATCTAACATCATTACTTTGTGCTTGATAGATCCAAAGCATTTCTAGGATTGCTTGTCGAAAATAAAGTTGTTTAGTTGTAAGACAAGGGAATTCTTCTTGTAAATTAAATTGCAAGTGATAACTAGGTATTTTGATTGTATTTATACCTGTTCTATTGATAACTTCCGTTCCTTCTTCAAGTATTGTTTTACATAATTTTATATAATCTTTATCCCATTTTGACATAAGACTCCTCCTTAATACCACAGTGGATATTTACTTGTTATATCCAAAACTTCTTTTGAAGCATTTTCTAACACTTTTTCATCTTGGCTATTTTTTAGCACCTTTGCTAGAATTAAACCTATTTTTTCAAAATCTTCTTCCTTTAATCCACGGGTAGTCATAGCTGCCGAACCAAGTCTTAAACCACTTGTAACCATCGGAGATTCGGTATCATTTGGAATAGTATTCTTATTTGTCGTAATATGGATTTTATCAAGTAAATCTTGAGCTTCTTTACCAGTTAAACCACAGGTGCTTTTAACATCAACCAAAATTAAGTGATTATCTGTGCCTCCAGAAACAATTCTAAAGCCCTCATTTGATAAAGTTTTTGCAAGAACTTTTATATTTTTTAGAACTTGTTTTTGGTATTCTTTAAACTCAGGTTGCATAGCTTCATAAAAACATTGAGCTTTGGCAGCAATAACATGCATAAGTGGTCCTCCTTGGATACCCGGGAATACTGTTTTGTCTATTTTTTTAGCTATTTCAGCATCGTTTGTTAGAATAATTCCTCCGCGAGGTCCCCTTAAAGTTTTATGAGTTGTGGATGTTACAACATGAGCATAAGGTATTGGTGATGGATGAAGTCCAGCAGCAACCAAACCCGCGATATGAGCCATATCTACCATTAAATAAGCCCCAACTTTATCACAAATTTCCCTAAAACGTTTAAAATCAATTGTCTTAGAGTAAGCTGACGCTCCAGCGATAACCATTTTTGGCTTTTCCTCTAGAACTTTCTTTTCTAACTCTTCATAATCAATTGCCTCAGTCTTCGGGTCAATATCATAGTCTACGATTTCATAATCGATGCCACTAAAAGATAGTCTATGACCATGAGTTAAATGTCCGCCATTAGATAAACTCATGCCCATTACCTCGTCTCCATGATTAAGTAAAGCTCTATATACAGCCATGTTAGCACTTGAACCTGAATGAGGCTGAACATTAGCATATAAACAACCAAATAACTCTTTTGCATAATTTATTGCCGTAGTTTCAAAAACATCAATGTTTTCACATCCTCCATAATATCTTTTACTAGGATATCCTTCAGCGTACTTGTTAGTTAAGATACTACCTTGAAGTTTTAAAATATCATTTGATACATAGTTTTCACTAGCAATTAACTCAATATTTTCCTCCTGTCTTTTTCTTTCACCCCTTAATGTTTCTTCTAAAATTTTGTCCATAATTATCTTTCTCCTTCTTTCATTTCTATTAAATTATCTATAATCATCGCCACAGTCATTGGCCCCACCCCACCTGGAGTTGGAGTAACAAATGATGCCGCACCATAAGCTTCCTTGGATATATCTCCAACAATTTTACCATCTACTCTAGAAATGCCTACATCAATTAATACAGCTTTATCTTTTACCATATCTTTTGTAATTAAGCTTGGTACCCCTGCAGCCGAGACTAATATATCGGCACCCTTAGTTATATTTTTTAAATCTTTTGTCTTTGAATGACACGATACAATTGTTGCATCACGATTTTCTAAAGCTAAAGCTAAAGGTTTACCTACGATATTACCACGACCTACGATTACTACGTTAGCTCCCTTGATGGGAATATTATAGCAATCTAAAAGTTTTATTATTCCTTTCACCGTACATGGTAAGATACTTTTTTTATTTAAATATAAATTATATACATTATCTTTTGTAAATCCATCAACATCTTTATCACTTCGAATTAAGCCTGAACACTTATTAAAGTCTAGATGTCTAGAAATGGGACTTTGTAAAATAATACCCGTAACAGCGGAATCTTTGTTAAGTTTATCTATTAAATCAAGTAATTCTTGTTCAAAAACATCTTCATTTAAATGATATACATCCGTTGTAATGCCTACAAAAGAACAATATTTAACCTTATTATTAATATATATATTACTTGCTTCATCACTACCTACTTGGATAATAGCTAGTTTTATATTTAGATTATTACTAATGATATGCTCTTTATATTTTACAAGGAGTTCATCTCTTAATTTTTTTCCATCTAAAAACATACTTACCTCCTTAAAATAATGATATATTATGGTCTATACCTAGATGTTTATAAGCTTTTTCACAAGCTACCCTACCACTTCTTGTTCTTTTGATAAAACCTTCTTGAAGTAAAAATGGTTCTACAACATCTTCGATTGTTGTTATTTCTTCTCCGATTGCCGTAGATATAGTTTCTACCCCGACAGGACCGCCATTAAACTTGGTAATTAAGGCATCTAAGTACTCAAGGTCAATATTATCAAGGCCATAATTATCAACATTTAATCTTTCCAAAGCTTTTAAAGTTATATCTAAATCAATTATTCCTGTTCCCTCAACTAAAGCAAAATCACGAACTCTTTTAAATAACCTATTGGCAAGCCTTGGAGTCTTACGACTTCTTCTAGCTAGTTCCATTGCAGCTTCATCCGTTATATTCATACTTAAAACATTACTTGTTCTTTTAACAATTTGGGATAACTCTTCATCGGTATAAAATTCTAGTTTATTTACTATTCCAAATCTATCTCTTAAAGGATTAGATAAATCACCTGCCCTAGTTGTAGCACCTACTAAAGTAAATGGTGGTAAATCTATGTTAATTGATTTACTTTTGCCATCAGAACCTATAACAATACTTATGGTAAAATCTTCCATAGCCGAATAAAGTACTTCTTCAACTACCGCAGGTATTCGATGTATTTCATCAATAAATAATACATCCCCAGGTTCAAGTGTCGATAATATTGCTGCAAGATCTCCACTTTTTTCAATTGATGGACCCGTTGCTACCTTAATATTACTACCTAGTTCATTAGCAATAATATGGGCAAGAGTTGTTTTACCAAGTCCGGGAGGGCCATACAAAAGCACATGGTCTAGAGGCTCACATCGCATTTTCGCAGCCTCAATAAAAACATGAAGATTATCTTTTATGTTTTTTTGTCCTACGTATTCATCTAAACTCTCTGGCCTAATGTTTTTGTCAAATACATCCTCGTATGTTAAATTACTATCTATAATTCTTTCATCCATTTTCCAAAACCCCATTTCTTGATTTTTTTATTGTAAGTTTATGAGTTATTTTCATCTTCAATTTAATCCACCACCTTACACATTAATACTATTATATAACAAATTAATGAAATATCCAACTAATAATTGACTTTTTAAGTTTTTTTTACTTGTTTAGCCAAACAAATTTAAGCAAAATATTAAGCAATACATTTAGGCAAAAAAATTTGTGCTATGCCTATTGACTTTATATCAATTTCACGTTAAAATAAGACCACTTTGTTGTTATTTGGGGGTATAAATATGATACAAAAAGAAAGAAGAAAAGACTAATAGATAGAATAAACGAATTAGTTGGAGCTGAGCATAGTAAAATAATGTCTCAAAGAGATTTAGCATTAATACTTGGTTGTTCTAATTCAAGCGTTGCTAGATGGTTAAGCGGGCAAAGCACTTTAAGTATTGAAATTGCATCAAAAATATGTGATATATTAAGTTTAGATAAAAGAGCATACTTAGATTATGGCGAATTATTTTCAAATGTTTTGGAAGGTACATCTTTTTCTAAATTAAACGATGAAAACAAACAAAAAGTTTATGAATACATTGAATATTTATCATTTTTACAAAGTAAAGAAAATGGGAAAGAAACTACTTTAAGTCGCAAGAAATTTTAATAAAGACACATTTAGTATTTTGTTTATAATAAAAATTGACAAACAAACATTTGGTTAGTATAATAAAGTTGTCATATTAAAGAAAGGAAAAATATTCATGAAAGAATTAGAAATATTATAATATATAAAGATAAAAATGGTAATAGTAATATTGAAGTCAAAATGCATGAAAATACAGTTTGGCTTAATCAAGATGAATTAGTTAAGTTGTATAACTCTAGTAAATCTAATATTTCTGAGCATATTAAGCATATTTTAGAGGAAGAAGAATTAGACGAAAATTCTGTTGTAAAAACTTTTAATACAACGGTTTCAAATGAAAAAAATTACAATGTAAAATAAGTTTAGCACCGAGTAATGTTGAACTTCATTACTTGCAAAGTATAAATACATTAGAAAAATCATTGAAAAATAAGAAAAAAACAGGTGGTAGTGTATGAAACTATTC
>CAVGEW010000018.1:0-6482 GCA_963628465.1 Agathobacter sp.
TATCTTACATACATTGTCGAAATTTGTCGAAGGTGTTAAATTTGTTAATTTTTTTGTTAAAAATCACTTAATCGTAAACTTACTATCCAAACCTATTAGGACTTTAATACCCCAAAAATACTCACAAGTTTTAACTACAGAAAATATCAAAAGAAAAAAAATATAGAAATTCATCTTCTATATTTCTTCTTTGTATAAAGATTTATATAGTTTATTTTTTCTAAGTAAAGACTTATGAGTTCCCGAATCTACTAGTTTACCATCATCTATTAGATAAATAATATCTGCATCTATTATCGTCGATAATCTATGGGCAACTATAATAATTGTGTGATCCTTAACTAAATTGTCTATAGCTTTTTTAACCTTTGCTTGATTTTCATTATCTAAAGAACTTGTAGCTTCATCAAACAAAATAATTTTACTATCTTTAAGAAGACTTCGCGCTATTGCAAGTCTTTGTTTTTGACCACCTGAGAGATTAATACCGCCCTCACCAATCATTGTGTCATAACCATTCGGAAGACTCATGATGTAATCATCTATCTCAGCCATCTTGCAAGCATTTCTAATCTTTTTCAAAGACATGTAAGGATTTATTATTTTTAAATTTTCTAAGATACTTTTATTAAATATAAAAGGTTCTTGTCTAATGATAGCAATATTTTGTCTTAAAGCATCTTCAGTAAAATCTTGAATAGGATAATCATCTATTAAAATAACTCCACTGCTCGCTTCAAAATACCTTAAAAGCAAATTAAATATTGTAGTTTTTCCTTGCCCACTTTTACCAACAATTGCAATCTTTTTACCAGTTGGTAGTTTTAAATTAAAATCTTTAAATATTTCATTTTCTTCATTGGGATACTTAAATGTAACATTTTTAAATTCAATATTACCATTTATATCAGTTTTATTTACAATACCAAAAGATTCATCTTCATATAATTTATTGTCAAGTATTTCACTTATTCTTTCAATAGAAACTTTCATTTTTTGATAATTAGTACTAAAATTCATCATAAGTTCAATAGCGTTCATAAACCTATATATATAATAAGTCATAGCCATAAAGAATGCAAAAGAACTTTTACCATCAATAATAAGAAAAATACAAGTTATAAATACTAAGCATTCGAAGGCACTATTTAAATTATATATCCAAGAATTATAATTTCTTTCCGTAATCATTTGTTTATTTATTTTATTAAATATACCATGAATTAAACCTTTGAAAGTATCATTCATACTTTTTCTGATACCTAAAGCTCTTATTTCTCTAATGCCACGAATATTTTCGGTTACAAGGTCAACTGCTTTATCTTTTTCTTTACTTATTTCTTTTTGTTTTTCTTTGATGCTAGGTAAATATTTGTGAGAGAAAAAGTAAAAGAATATTAAATAAACTATTACTTCAAAGGCTATGATAAGTGAATTAAAGCAAATATATATAAATACAATAACTAAGGTAAACAAAGCTATACCTATTCTAAGTATTTGCCTAAAGGAATCGGCGATTATAGAAGAATCGCTTGTAATTCTATTTATAAATTCTCCGCTGGTCTTTTCTTCAAAAGCCCGGGCAGGAAGTAAACCTACCTTTTCATAGACTGCATAACCTATCTTTTCCATCATATTGTTGGCACACTTTTCTAAATAAATTTTTCCATACTTAGATCTATGATTTTTAAATAAACCATAAACATTAAAATAACTACGGCAAAAGCAAAAGATTCAACTCTAGTTTTATCTATAGCTAACCCTATCAAATAACCGTAGGCTGTACTTACTAAAGATGTTGCCAAAAGTAGCAAAAAAGATTTTCTAAAAAGATTTTTTTCACTTTTAAAATACTTTTTAAAAAATCTTATCATATCTTTAAACTTCAAAACTATTCACCCTTTTTAATCTTTTGTTTTAAATCAAATAATACATTGAGAGCTTCCATTGGTGTTGTATTTAAAACATCTATTTTATCTAACGTCTCTTTTATTATATCACTTTTTTTGTCATTTGTATCAAAATTCATTGCAAGTTGGACTTTTTCTTCCGGATTTTTTTTCTTAGCAGTATTTTCATAGCCACTTAGTATTTCTTCGGCTCTTGCTAGTAAATCATCAGGCATCTTGGCAAGTCTTGCTACATGTATACCATAACTTTTATCAACCGCTCCATTTTTCACTTTATGCAAAAAAGTTATTTGATTACCATTTTCAATAGCACTTACATGAACGTTTTTGATATTATTAAATTTTTTAGATAGGTTAGTTAGTTCATGATAATGAGTTGAAAACAAAGTAAATGCCCCAATATTATCACTTATGTACTCTAATATGGCTTGAGCTAGGCTCATTCCATCATAAGTTGCTGTACCTCGGCCTAATTCATCAAATAATATTAGACTATTTTTAGTTGCCCCAACAATAGCATTACGAGCTTCTTTCATTTCAACCATGAAGGTTGATTCACCACTTACCAAATCATCTGAAGCACCAATTCTTGTAAATATCTTATCAATTATTGGAAGTGTTGCCGATTCACACGGCACAAAAGAACCCATCTGAGCCATAATAACAATGATAGCTAGTTGTCTCATAAAGGTTGATTTACCACTCATGTTAGGACCCGTGATAAGCAAAGTATTTATTCCGTTATCCAAAAGACAATCATTAGGAACATATTCAGATTTACTTACAGTTTCCACTACTGGGTGCCTGCCATTTTTAATATCAATAATATGATCTTTAGTTAAGAGTGGTCTTACTAAGTTATATTCTTCACTACATACAGATAAAGAAACTAGTGCATCAATTTCACTTAATGCATCACTTGTTTTATTAAGAAGTAAAACTTCATCTTTAACTTTAGATTTTATCTCACAAAACAACTTATATTCAAGTTCTATAATATTTTCTTCCGCATTTAAAATCATACTTTCTTTTTCTTTTAAAGCTGGAGAAATATATCTTTCACAATTTGCAAGTGTTTGTTTTCTTTCAAAATGATATTCTTCTTTAACAAGAGATTTACTTCCATTAGGTACTTCAATATAATAACCGAACACCTTATTAAAACCAACTTTTAAATTTTTTATACCTGTTTCTTCTTTAACTTTAGCTTCAAAGGCTGCGACAAAATCTTTTCCCCCACTTCGAATATTTCTTAACTCATCTAATTCTTTATTAAAGCCATCCTTAATCATGTAGCCTTCCTTAATGGATATAGGTGGGTCATCAACTATTGAAGCACCAAGTAAATTATACAAATCTTCATGGGTATTAATATCATAATTAAACCCTAGTGTTTCAATTCTTTCTTTAATAGAGGGAAGAACGCCAATACTTTTTTTTAGCTGGATTAAATCCCTTGCATTTAATGAACCATTTATAACTTTTCCAGATAATCTTTCAATATCATATACTTCATATAAAAGATTTTTTAGTTCATCTTTTATAATAAATTCATTATTAAGTTTTTCTATTTTAGCATATCTTTCATTAATAGAATCTATATTTTTTAAAGGGTTTAACATCCATGTTTTAAGCTTACGACTTCCCATCGCTGTTTTACATTTATCTAAGAGCCATATAAGTGAATAAGTTCTTTCTTTAAGCCTTAGTGTTTCTACAAGTTCAAGATTACGAATACTATGAATATCCATTTCTAAGTAATCATTTTTATTTATGTAGTTTATCTTATTTATATGGCTTAAATCTTTTAATTGTCTTTTAGATAAGTAATAAAATAAATGAGCTACCCCACTTTTAGCACGAGCATCACTTATACTTCCAAGTAAATTTTCATACTTATCCCACATAAATTCACTATTTATAGTTACTTCAACATTATAAGTATTTTTAAGTAAATCTATTAAAGCTGTATTTAGATTATCTACAAAAATAACTTCTTTTAAGTTAAGACCTAATATTTCATTTATTAATACTTCTTCATTATTTTCAATAGACATGCTTGCTAAATAACCAGTAGAAATATCTAAGATAGTAAGTAAAATACTATCACTAAAAAATAATATACTGGCTATATAAGATGCATCTTTATCATTTAAAAGATCATTATCCGCAATAGTACCTTTACTAATTACATCAACAATGCCTCTTTTAACCATCCCCTTCACAGACTTTGGGTCTTCAAGCTGTTCACATATTGCTACCCGGTAGCCTTTATTAACTAACTTTTCGATGTAAGTCTTTACATTACCATGGGGAACACCACACATAGGGACTCTTTCTTCAAGACCTGCGACCCGGCCTGTCAAAGTTAATTCAAGTTCCCGAGAAGCAATTAAAGCATCATCAAAAAACATTTCATAAAAATCTCCTAATCTATAAAAGACGAGTTCATCTTTATATTGGTCTTTAATCTCCATATATTGAGCCATCATTGGGCTTAATTTTGTTCTGTCAACATCTACTATCTTCATACTTTACCTCTGTTTCAATATTATAACATGGTCTTTTATTTTTTCAAATAGTTAATTGGCAAAGTTCTAAAATTTTGATATACTATTCATATGGAAAAGATAGTTTTAAGAAAAATATATAAAGAAAAAAGAGATAATATATTAAATAAGGACCAAAAAGACCAAGCTATTTTTAATAAATTAATTCAAAATAAAAATATAATTGCTTGTGATACTTTATTAATATATATATCTATTAATAGTGAAGTAGATACCTTAAATATAATTAAATACTTTATTGACACTAAAAAAATTGCTGTACCTAAGATAATAAAGAAAGAAATGGTATTTTGTTATATAAATAATTTAGATGAACTAGAAATAGGTAAATACAATATTCCTGAGCCTATATCAAATAATATAGTTAGTAATTTTGAAAATGCAATATGTATAACCCCAGGAATATGTTTTGATTTAAATAATTACCGCGTTGGATATGGCAAAGGTTATTATGATACTTTTTTAAATAAAACACATGTTAAAACAATAGGTTTATGTTACAAAGAATGCCTAACCAATAAAATAGATACTAATAATTTTGATTATAAAATAGATGAAGTTATAACAGATTAATCAGTTACTTGTATTACTAATACTTAATATAATACCTATGCTAATCATACTTACAAGTAAACTAGAACCCCCATAAGAAAAGAATGGTAAAGTGATTCCAGTCACAGGAATTAACCCTATAACAACTGCTATATTAAGCAATGCTTGAATAATTATTCCAAAGCCTAAACCAAAGGATAAATACTTATAAAATAAATTATTTGTTTTTAAAGAGATATTAACTATTTTATAAAATATAATAGCAAAAAAAGTTGTAACTATTAAGATACCAAGAAAACCAAATTCTTCCGATATAATAGAAAAGATAAAGTCTGTCTGGGGTTCTGGTAGATAAAATTGTTTTTGATGACTCTTTAAAAAGCCTTGACCAAGCAATCCTGCAGGGCCAATCGCATATAAACTTTGAATAATTTGATATCCACTACCTAAAGGGTCTACCCATGGATTTAAAAATGATATAATTCTAAGCATACGATATGGGGCAACCGCTATTAAAGCTACAATACCAAGTAAACCAAGCATACCTATTTTAACAAAAAATGATAGTTTAACACCGGAAATAAATAAAATGGATACTAATGTAATAACAATAACCATCGCAGTACCAAAGTCAGGTTCAAGCATTATCAAAAGAAAGAATATACCAATTACTAAAAGAATCGGAAATACACCTTTTTTAATATCGGTTATAATTCTATTATTATTAGCTAAGTACTTTGATACATAGATAATTAAACCTATTTTAGCAAATTCACTAGGCTGAATGCCAAAACCCCCAATACCAAACCAACTTCTGCTCCCGTTTCTTAACTTACCAAGACCAGGAATTAAGACTAAAACCAATAATACAAAACATACAAATAAAATAAAATTAGCTTTTTTATAATAAATATCAGGATTTATTTTTCTTAGAATAAGGACAAGTAATAAAGACATCATAAAGAAAGCGCTTTGAGCTTTGACAAATTTAAAAGGGTCATTAAACTTATATTCTGCCCAAATAAAACTAGCAGAATATATCATAACTATTCCAAATATAGCAGTCATAATAATAATTATAAGCAACCATTTATCATCATTCTTAGGCATATATATCCCTCATATAATTATATTTATTACAGACAATTTTATTAATACATATTTAAAAACCATATCATCTCTTGATGGTATGGTTAACAGCATTAACAAATATTTAGTCTCTTGTTATTTTTGTTTCTTTTCCATATTTTTTATAAATTTTGCCTTATGGCATAACTAAAACTAATATTTATTTAATGTAAATTGAACTTTATAATAAAGTTTTAATCTTAGGAATAGATAACTTAGTTATTTTACTTATGAAATTAATATCACAATTGCTTTTTAACATTTCTTTGGCAGTTTCAAGCTTATTTTCCTCGCGTCCAAGTTCTAGGCCTTCTTCACGGCC
>CAVGEW010000019.1:0-33535 GCA_963628465.1 Agathobacter sp.
TTTCAGCCCAAATAGGCTTAATGTATGTTAGTGACTATGAATTTGCGGCAAGCCCTACTGCGTGGACTTTAGTGGGCTTTAATAATGATGATTCAACAAAAGACTATAGAGCAGCCACAAGCATAAATTGGCTATATCTTGGCTCTAAAGAATGGACAATTTCCCGCCTCTCGGACCACTCGAGCCGTGCGTTCGGCATCAATTCGGAGGGGTATGCCGGCGGCTACGGCCTCGCCGGCGGCAGCTGCTGGGCGGTGCGACCGGTCTTCTATCTGGAGTCCTCGGCCACATATTCAAGCGGAGAAGGGAACTCGAGCAATCCGATAAAACTAAGTTAGTGTTTATATTAACATAAACAGCAGTAGGGGCATATACATCTTACATAAACATATAATTAATAAGGTGATAACATCTATGCATATTAAAGATAACCTTATTAATTTTTTATATGATAAAGAATATTTTATAAGTATATATGATGATTATATACATGTCTTTAATTATCTAGAATTAATTAGTTTAACTAGTAAGTTAATTATTCTTAAATTGAATAAATTTAATCTAGAAATAAAAGGTGATAATCTATTTATAACTAAAATGATGATAAATGAAATACTTATTAAAGGTGTTATTAAGAATGTAGGTATTTCTTATGAATAAAAAAATTATATGGATAGAAAGTAATTGTGATAATTATTATAATTTAATTAAAAAGATAGAATCATTAAATATAAAGATATATGAAGTAAAATATATAAATAAAAAAATATATCTTAAAGTAAGTAGGAAAGACTATGAAAAAATATGTAAATATATTGTAAGTTACAAATTTGAAGTAATAAGAAATACTGGTATAAATTGGTGTATAGATGTAATAAAAGAGGAGAAGATCTTTGTAATATGTTTAATTATAGGGTTGTTTTTGTTTCTTATTATTAAGAATTTAATTGTAAAAATAGAGATAGTTCATGAAAATAGTGAAATAAGAGAACTTTTAAAAGATGAATTAGATTACTATGGAATAAAAGTTTTAAGTTTTAAGAAAAGTTATAAAGAATTAAATATAATAAAAAAGGAAATACTTGATAAATATCCTGATAAACTAGATTGGATGGAATTTGTTGTTAGTGGGATGAAATTAAGTGTAAAGGTTGAAGAAAGAATTATAACAAATACTAAAAAAATAGATAAAGTCTGTGATGTTGTAGCTCTAAAAAATGGGGTTATAAATGATGTGAAAATAGAATCTGGGGAATTGCTTGTAAATATTAATGATTATGTAAGAAAAGGCGATACTTTAATAAGCGGCATAATAAAATATAATGAAGAAGAAAAAAGATATACTTGTGCTCAAGGAGAAATATATGCTACAACTTGGTATACGGCAAGTGCTAGTATTCCTTATAAATACTATGAGTATGAAGATACTAATAAAAAAAGATATAACTTAGTTTGGGAATATAATGACACTAAACATGAGATACTTAGAAATAGGTTAGACACTTTTAAAAGTAATTATAAGACTATATTAAAAGTGTTTGGTTTTGGCTTGTATTTAAATAAACAGGTAAGTGTTAAAAAAATAGAAAAAACTTATTCTAAAGATGAGGCTTTAGATGTAGGAATTAATAAGGTTGTAGAGTCTATAGAAAAAAAATTATCTAAAAAAGATACTATAATTGATAAAAAAGTTTTGAAAAAATATGAAAATAATAGTACAATGGATATAGAGGTATTTGTAGTTGTAAAAGAACTTATTAGTACCCAGGTAGAAAAGGATTGATTAGGATGTTTCTAAATACTATAAAAGCTATTCTTGAAGATAACTCTCCAGTAGTGGTAATATTTGTTGTGACATTGGTTAGTATGCGATTTTTTTATTTGAAAAATCATAAAGAAAAAGTTGCTTTTTATAAAGAGTTCTTTGGAATATTATCTATTGTTTATTTGTTTTTATTATTTCAGTTACTTACCAAAGTTGAACTTAATCAAGGTAGTGGTTATAATTTAGTTCCTTTTGCGGAAATATTTAGATATGAGATAGGTAGTAAATTATTTATATTTAATGTTGTTGGCAATATCTTGGCCTTTGTAATATTTGGTTTGATTGTATCAGTTTATATTAAGCCTAAGAGTGTTATGGCCCCATTTGTCATATCTTTATTAGTGTCATCGACAGTGGAGTTTGTTCAGCTCAATATTGGTCGTAGCTTTGATATTGATGATATAATTTTAAATGTTTTAGGTTGTGTTTTAGGTTATCTTTTATATGTAGGTCTATCAGCAATTCATAAACATTTACCAAAAGCACTTCAAAAAGAAGGAATTATTAACGTTATATGTTTAATATTAATCGTAATTATGGTATTATATATATTGAAAGTGATGGGGGTGTTAGCTATTTGAATCACTATGAAATAATAAATGAATATGGTAATGATGTAAAGTATGATTTTTTACCCAAGATAATTGATAAGTGTTTAGAATTAGAACATGTTGAAAATGGGATATTTTCTATAATATTTATTGATGATGAAAAGATGCATGAGTTAAATAAAAACTATAGGGGAATAGATAGAACTACGGATGTTTTATCATTTGCTTATGAAGATAATGAAACATTAAAAAGTGATTACAGGATGCTTGGGGAAATATTTGTAAGTATTCCTAAAATGAAAGGACAAGCTCTGGAGTATGGACATAGTGAAACTAGAGAATTATCATTTTTAGTGGTGCATGGCATATTGCATCTTCTTGGTTATGACCATACTTTAGGAGAAAAAGAAGAAAAAGAAATGTTTAGTCGTCAGGAGTTGGTATTAAATGAGTTTGAAGAAACAAGAAAAAAAGCATAAGAAAATGAGTTTTCAAAGATTTTTGAATAGTATTAAATTTTCTATAGATGGTTTAGTTAATGCTTATCAAAATGAACAAAGTTTATGGCTACATGCTATGTGTACAATCGGTATTGTATTACTTGGTTTTCTGCTTAAAATAAGTTTTTATGAATGGGCTGTAATAGTTATCGCACTAGTTGTAGTTTTGGCTGTAGAACTTTTGAATACTGCAATTGAAGCTACTGTTGATTTAGTAACTAAAGAAATACACCCTTTAGCAAAGGTAGCTAAGGACTGTGGAAGTGCTGCAGCTTTTGTAAGTAGTATAATGGTCTTTATTATATGTTGTTTTATCTTTATTCCTAAAATTATAGCAATATTTTAGAGGTTAATATGAAAAGTGGTTTTGTAAGTATAATAGGTAGACCAAATGTTGGTAAAAGTACACTTATTAACACAATTATTAATAAAAAAGTTGCTATTACTAGTAATGTTTCAGGAACAACTAGAAATATAATTCAGGGAATATATAATGATAAAGATACTCAAATAATTTTTGTGGATACACCAGGTATACATAAACCTATTAATAGATTAGGTAAAGTCTTAAATAAAGAAGCTTTTGCTTCTTCTAAAGATGTTGACTTAATATTATTTGTCGTAGATGTAGCATCTGGTATTGGTAAAGGTGATATGTTTATTTTAGATAATCTTAAAAATAATGATGTACCTGTGATACTTGTGTTAAATAAAATAGATGAAATAACTACAGATAAATTATTTAAAACAATTGCTGAATTTAAAGATATATATCCTTTCGTAGAAGTAGTGCCTACATCGGGTCTTAAAAATGATAATATTGACCATTTAATAAGTGTTATTAAAAATTATTTGCATGATGAAGTAAAGTATTTTCCAGATGAATATTATACATCAAGTAGTATTAAGTTTATGGTAAGTGAAATAGTTCGAGAAAAACTATTGCAAGTTACTGAAGATGAAATACCGCATAGTATTACGTGTTTTACAACCCTTTATGAAGAAAAGAAGGATATTGTAAATATAAATGTAGATATTATTGTTGATAGGGACAATATTAAAAGAATTATTATTGGTAAAAATGGTTCAAGACTTAAAACTGTTGGTACTTTAGCAAGGAAAGAAATAGAAGAAGATCTTACAGGTAAAAAAGTATATCTTGAGTTATTTGTTAAAACAATAAAGAATTGGAAAGATAAAGAAAAGTATCTTTTAGAACTTGGTTTTATAGATAATGAATAAATAATAAAGAAATCACTCAATATATAAATAGGTGATAAAAATGAATAAAGAAGAAGCTTGGAAAAAATTTCAAGAAAGTGGTAAAGTAGAGGATTATTTGCAATATAAAGAGGTAGAAAAGAAGGATAATTAATGCAAGAAGTAGATGGATTTGTTTTAAATGAGGTTCCATATGGTGAATCTAGTAAAATAATAAATGTTTTAACTAAAGAATATGGTATAATTGGTATTATGTGTAAAGGTGCTAAGTCTTTAAAAAATAAATATAGAGTACCCACGATGAGACTTTCCTATACTCGTTTTAATATTGTGTATAAAGAAAATAAATTATCTACACTTGTATCTGCAGATGTAATAAACCCTTTGAAACTTGTCAAAAGTGATATACTTTTGGTAAGTTTTTTGTCGTATTTAGCGGAACTTACTAGCCAAGTTGCTAAGCAAAGTCAAGATTACGAAAGGATTTATGATGACTTCATTAAAGCAGTATTAAAATTAGATGAGGGGTTAGATCCTCTAGTGCTTACCAATATTTTAGAAATAAAGTATTTAAAATATCTTGGTGTTTTATTTAACTTAGATGAATGTGCTTTATGTGGAAGTAAAACTAATATTGCCACATTTGACCCTGATAAGGGAGGATATATTTGTTTAAATTGTTTAACTAATGAAGTAATCATAGATAAAAAAGTTATTAAAATGATAAGAATGTATTATTATGTGAATATAGATTCAATTAAAGAGATAAAGGTAGATGATGTAATTAAGAAAACAATAAATATGTATCTAGATATGTATTATGATAGATATACAGGACTTTATTTAAATAGTAAGGATTTTCTAAAGAAGTTAATGTAAGTGATAAATAATTGATGAAATTAATTTAATGAAAATATAAATACAGTGACATTTACAGTGACATTTGTGGTATACTTTTATTAGTGCGAGGATTGATATAATGTGAAAAATGCAAGATTAGAAAGTATTGTAATTATAATAAAAATAATTTAAATTCAGTAATTTAAACCGCTCGAAAAATTGTGTCTAAAAACTTGACATAAATCCAAGATTTATATAAATATACTGGTTATTGTTATGGTGGTAAATTTAAAAATTCTCAAAACTTTATTGAATGAAAAAGGAAAAAAAGAAAATAAGATTTACACCACTACCTCCTGTTGAAACACCAATTGCAATTGAAGAATTATGTAAAAATTATAATGAATTAGTAAGTAATGAATCATGTGATTTACTTGTCTTAATTCCTATATTTATATTAGATTTTGTATCAATACATCCATTTAAGGGTGGTAATGGTAGAATGAGCAGGTTACTTACTTTACTATTATTATATAAAGCAAACTATATGGTAGGAAAATATAGAAAGAAGCTGGTACTGGAAATTGGCTAGATGGTTTTAGATTTTCATCACGCGCATCTAATAATGATATTAAAATTTGGATAAATGCTATAAAAAATTAAGCGTTATTATTTAATATTTATTAAGCAGGATAAAGAGAGTGATAGCACTTGCTGTAAATGTCAATACTTTTTATTTGTGAATGTGTTTTTATACACAAAATTTAAAAATACGTGATATAATAATTTTGGAGGGAATGTGTTTATATGACAACTATATATTTAATAAGACATTCAAAACCAATGAAAGTTAATAATACTTTCAATAAAGATAATTTACAAATTCAAAATGAAAAGTCTTCCCTTTCCATTGAAGGAGAACAAATTGCTAAAGAAAAATTGAATAAAAAGGAATTTGATGATATTGATATTATATTTTCGTCGAATTATGTTAGAACCATACAGACAGCTAAATATTTAGCTAATAAAAATAATCTTGAAATAAATGTTATAAGTGATTTAGGCGAAAGAAAATTTGGTATTGACTCTTGGGATGAATTGCCAGATAAATTTGAAAGAAAACAATTTTTAGATGAAAACTATAAACTTAATAATGGTGAGAATCAAAAAGAAGTTAGAGATAGAATGTACGCTGTAATTATGAAAATTTTAAATGAATATCCTAATAAAAGAATAGCTATTGTTAGTCATGCTACTGCAATCTCATATTTATTAAAACAATGGTGTGATGTTAGTATTGTTGATGATAAGTTAAGATATAGTTTTAAAAACGATATATTATTAGATGGAAATTTTAATTATTGCGAAACATTCAAATTAGTATTTGATGATGAAAATAAACTAAGCAATATTGAGAAAATTAATCTAGATTAGATGTAATATGTGAGTAAATTTTTAAAAGTTAAGTTGAACAATAAAATCTTCTTTAAAAGAACTTTAAAGAAGGTAAAGAAAGTGTAAATTTAATTTTTTATATATTAAATTTTGCAAGAATATTAAAGTATATATGCTATAAAGGAGGAATGGATTATGGAAAATAAATTTAATTTAACAAGAGAACAAAATGTATTTGTTGCTAAAAGAAATATAGTTGATTATATTTGGAAAAGTGCAAATTTAGAGGGTATTGGAGTTACATATCCTGAAACACAAGCAATTTATGATGGTGGTATTGTAAACGGATTAACAGTTGATAAAATTATTGCAATTAACAACTTAAAATATGCTTGGCAATTTATATTAGAAAATGAAGGAATAGATTATGATTTTAAAGCATTGTCACACTTACATAAATTAACTTGTGATAAATTAGTTTTAGATCAGGACTTAGGTAGATTAAGAACTACGCCTGTAAATATAGGTGGAACTAATTGGAAACCTGGGTTTCCTATTGAAAGCCAAATTAATGAGGAATTAGAAAGATTACTTAATCAAGAAGATAAAACTAAAACCGAAATAGCGATAGAAGTTATGCTATGGATTATGAGAAGACAAATGTTTATAGATGGTAATAAAAGAGTTGGCATGTTATTCGCTAATAAAATAATGATAGATAATGGCTGTGGAATTATAACTATATCACAAGAAAATCAGCCGACATTCTTTGAAAAACTTATTAAATTCTATGAAACCGGCGATAATACAAATTTAAAACAATGGATTTACGAAACAAGTATTGATGGAATTGATTTAAATAATGACAATTAAAAATTAACACTCCAATTACGAAAAGCCAAAGAAGAGCTTTAATTAAAAGTGATTTAGAAGGAAGCCCAGTATTTGTGTGGACAGAAGAACATATCAGAGCTCATTTTCTTGTATGCTTTATTGCATTAACTATTATTAGAATAATTCAATATAAAATATTAAAAAAAATCTACTTTAAATACAGATGGCTGGGAACAAGGAGTTGTAAATGTCGATGCTTTTTTGAACAAAAATGTCAATTTAGAAATTTGACATAAATCCAATTTCAAAGAAGATTTTGATTTATACACGAAAGAAGAAATTATTGAATCCAAACTATTTGGTGATGGGAATAAAAATGTTATATTTAGAGATGCTTTGGGATATTATTTAGCTATAACCAAAACAAATAATACTATAATAGAAGAACCAAGTGATGCTTTAAAGTCTCAACATGCTGGTTATACAGATGATGAAATATTAATTCCATTAATTGTTATTAAAACAGATAAGCAATAACAATGTGATATTTTGTTGCTAAAAAAACTAGACAAATAGTTCGATATTTGCTATAATTATATTGCATGGGGAAGCATTGGTTTCGACATGTATTACTAGGCATGACTGCAAGTGGTCGGCATACCATAAGTGCAAAATTAAAATTAAATGACGAAACTAATTATGGTTTCGCTCCTGCTTTTGCCTAATTAAAGGTTAAGGGAGCACTTCTACTTAATTTCTCTTATAGGTTGAGATAGGGGTTTATATATATAAGATATAATATATTAATTGTTTAGGTTAGTATATTGAATTTTACTAAACTTACTAGTTAATAGGTTAGTGTAGAGCCATTTTAATTAGGACATTTAAATCTACCTAAACTTGTAGACGTTGTGATATAGGGTATATTGGACAGGAGTTCAAGTCTCCTCTTCTCCACCAAATGGACATTTAAGCTTGTAAATACAGGCTTTTTCTTTTTGTGAACAAAAAATTTATAATAAACTGTAAAACAAATAGACAAAATCTGATTTATTTGATACCTTAACTATAAGGAGGAAGAAATGAACAAAAAATATATTATTGGACTTGATTTAGGTGTTAATAATGTTGTCGGGTCTGTTGTCGATGCAGAAACCAATAAATTGGAATCCTATGGAGTAAGAAGATTTAACACAAGTGATGGTGCTAGCAATCGCAGAATAGCTAGAAATACAAGAAGAAGATTAAAAAGAAAGGATACGAGAAAAGAAGATATTTTAAAGAGACTGCTGAAAAAGTTTACAAAATTAAGCATAAACTATATCAGTAGTTCTTTTTATTTGATATAATAGAAGTAAGGATGATGGTGAAGAAAATGCTAAAACAAAAGAATCAACTAGAACTAAATTTTAGTAAATATTATGAGCTATATGATATAGTCGTAAGCGAAGACAATTTTTGGAAACAATTAAATGATATGGTGGATTTTTCCTTTGTATATGAAGAATTAAAAGATAAATATTCATCTACAATGGGAAGAACTTGTGAAGATATAGTTAGAATGTTTAAATATTTTCTAGGTTATGATCCAGAGGAAACAAAGTTAATTAACCCAAGTTTATTAACCGTTTTTCGTCGTGAAAGATTAAAAGATGATGAAGAAAATCTAATGGATAAATTGATAAATAAGACTGTAGAAATTGCTTTAGAAAAAGGATTAATAGAAGTAAAAAATAAAATAATAGTTGATTCAACACATACAAATGCAATGTTTCATCATATATCACCTTTGAGATTATATCACTAAAAGTATTTAATACTAACATAATCAAAAGTTAATACATACTAACATTATCATAAATTAATAACAGTACATACAAAAATGCCGTAATATAATTGACAAAAACGTCATATTAGTGTAGAATTAACTTACACGGGTTAGTTAATTTATAATCTGTTACTGGGTCTATAGCCAAGTGGTAAGGCGTGGGACTGCAACTCCCTGATGCGTTGGTTCAAATCCGACTAGGCCCTCCAAATTGATTGTATTAAAGAAGGTAAAGCCTTCTTTTTTTATCTGTTCTACTTATTAATGCAAGGAAAATGAATTTTAACTTTGTTAAAAATTTTGGTTCTTATAAGCGTGTAAACACTTTACATGTTTATCTTTTTAAAAATGTAAACAAACGTAAAGTTTTGCAAATAGGTGTGTCGCATTTTGACATGTTTTGTCGAAAGTGTTGCAACGTAAAAGAATATATGTATAATAGCGTCTTTGAGGAGGAAAAATGTATGAACAAAATTACAATTAAAGACTCTTATTCAAGAGATGCTGTTTTTAAAGATGTATTTACTAGTACCAAGTGTGGCTTAGAAGTTCTATCATGGCTTATATGTGATATTTTAAAAATACCCCATGAAGATTTTAAGTTTGATTTACTTCATTCGAATATTGGTACGAGCGAAGGAATTGTAAATAGTGAAGCAGATATAGTCGTAGGAAATGATGATATGATTGTAAACATTGAAATGAATACTTCTAAAGGTAAACACTATGAAAGAAAAAATAATATTTATATCTGTCAGCTAGTACTTAGACAAACAAGAAAATCATCTGATTACAAAAATAAGTATAAAAAGGTTTATCAAATAAATATTAATACTTACGCTGTAACAGATGATGATCGCTGTATTGTAAGAAGTAGAATATTAGATGATGAAAAGTATTATGAAATACATCCCATGTTTGAAATTTACGATATTAATATTGCTAAACTTCGTGAAATGGATTATAATAGTATTAGAAAAAACAACAGATCTTGGCAATACTTATTGTATATGCTAGGCTGTAATAGCAGCGTAGACTTGGATAAAATGTACGAAGGAGATGAGCTCATGGCTGAAGTAATTAAAAACATTAAAGCTAAAGTAGATGATTTTGATAAGCTGTTATACTACAACAGAGAAGTATTAGACGATAGTGACCCATTTCAAGATACTTTAGAAGAAGGCATAAGAATGGGCATTGATCGCGGGCATAACATTGGTTTTGAACAAGGTCTTGAACAAGGTCTTGAACAGGGCGTTGAGCAAGGTTTTGAACAAGGCATTAAACAAAATACAATCAACACTGCTAAAACTATGCTAGAGAAATACTATGATGTTGATGAAATATCTGAAATTACAAATCTTTCTGCCGAAGAAGTTCAAAAGTTAAAAGAAGAATTGAAATAAGGTCCTTCCGAAAGTTTTCGAAAAGCTTAATAATTAGTGGGATGCAATATTCCTACTTTTTTATACTTCAAAAACTTCAATAGCCTTTCTAAGTAAAGTCAAATCATCCAAAGTTGACGTAAAGACTAAAAAACATCTCTTAAAAAGGTTGGTGTTAGTATAGATATATAGACACAAAATTTCGAACAGTGGGGTATAATATTACATTAAAGAAAGAGGTGTGTCTATGGCAAGACAATATAAAGCACCAGCAGTTAAAATGAATTTTTGTTTATGATAATTTTTTTATTCTTTTTGCCATTCTTCCGAAAGCTTTTGTTTCACAGTCTTGTTTTTGATTTTCATTTAAAGTTTCTGTATTTTCAATCCATTCACTATCCAAACTAATTACTATATTCCCAACTACTAGTTTACATTCTAAAATATATTTACAATAAGCAATTTTTCCATTCTTGTATTTTTTCTTAATACAATTATTATTTAAATTATAACTATGGCTTGAAAGTCCAGAGCCATCTACAATAAGCTGAAAATATCCGTCATATTTATATCTACCAAACATTTTAGAGCGAATAAGAGATTTAACGATATATTTTTGAATATTCCTAAGTTCGTCAGTTTTGATATTCATAAACACATCTTGAATGGTTTCCCAATAAGGAAGTTCTTTTAAATTTTGATTATAAATTTTAGATAAATTTTTAATACAAATATCTGTCATGGTGGTTATTCCACATAATAAAGGAGATAACCTAGTGATACAAATAGTTTTCATTGAATATGTTACATAACTTTGATGTCTAGTATCAGTTAAATTATCAAACATTGTTAATAAACCTGGTAGGTATTTAACAATTATGGAAAATAACTCTTTTATTAAATTTTTATCTTTTCTTAATTCTCTTCTTTGTTTTCTGTTCATTACTACATACCACCTTTATCATATAGTAATTATATCAAAAAAATCATTGCGAAGAAAATTTACTCTTTTTAACTGAAAATGTTGATAATTACTTGCAATAATTATTAAAATAAGATAATATATATACCGAGGAAAACAAGATGGAAATAAGTAGTAAACTAATTAAACAAATAACTGAAACAAAATATTTAAGTGTTGAAAATACCAATAGATACCGGCCTATAATGCGTGTTTTTTATGAAAATTATGAAAAGTTAAATTACTGGCTATTTAAGGAAGATGTTTTTAATGAACTTAAAAACAAGGCAGGTTTTGAAGGCTATACAATTGAGTTATGTGAGCAAGACTTAACTCAACTTTATACATGGGGAAGTCTTACATATTTTCAAGATACTGAAAATGTGATGACCGTCAAAGAATTTCAAAATCGTCGATTTAGATATCAAATGACTGACTACGCTATAGAAATAGAAAGATTTATAACTCACTTAGAAACTCTTAGTGTTAAAACCTCATCACTCGAACCTAAAGTATTTGAAAAATTAAAAATGTTAATTGCTGAAATTGCTACTTTAAGTAATTTACAAGATATTCATGAATGTTTTGAAGAACTAAATTATCAATTTACAAACATGAATGAAAACTACAAAAGCTTTTTAAAAACCTTTCATGAAGCAAAAACTGAAGATCTTATGAAAAAGGAAAGTTTCATTATATATAAAGAAAAAATAATTAAATATTTGCGAGAGTTTATTAATGGATTTCAACTCAATAATCTTAAAATTGTTGAACTAATTGAAAACTTACCTGAAGACTTTGTTGAAAAACTTATGGACAGTTTAATTGATTATCAAAAAAGCATTCCTAATATGGATCCAGACTTTGATTATGAATATCTAAGAGAAATTAATCTTGGAAAATGGCAAAGTATAATTCATTGGTTTAAAAGTGATGGAACAATATCTGAAAGTATGAGACTTAAAAAAGCTGTTAATGATATTATTGATAAAATTATGAAAAATGTTTCTGCTATAATGGAAATGCAAGCAAATAGTGTTAGTAGAAAAGAAGAATATAAGCATATTTTAAGTTTATTTTGCAAGGTTAAAACCATAGAAGAAGCAAACGCTTTAAGCCCTCATGTATTTGGGATTGTTTCTGCAAAACATTATAGCAAAATAGAAAAGTCTACAGATTCAATTGATTACGATGTTAAAATGTTAGAACCTGTATCAATTGAACTTAAAAGTCATAGTAGAAAAGTTAAAGAAAAAGTAGAAAAAAGGCCAATCCAAGATAAAAGCCTAGCTAAACAAGCCCAACTAGAGGAAATTATGCGTATTAAAAACAAAGAAAAAGAAATGCTTGAATCATACTTTCAAAAAGGCCAAATTGAAATTAAATCTTTAGGAAGAGTTAGTAGGTTTGAAAGAAGATTTATTCTTAATATGATAACTATAGGTATAAAGAACAACGATTATGTTTTAGATGGTGAATATGGAATATATTATAAGGTTACTAAGCAAAGTGAAGAGTATGTAACTCTTGATAGCGAAGATGGAACTTTTGAAATGCCTGATTTTTTAATAGAATTCGGAGGTAAAAATGGACAATAATATAAATGAAGAAATGAGTTATTTATTAAATAATTTGTGGATATCAAAAATAGAACAAAAAGAAATGTATTATAAAGTGAAATCTAAACTAACTAATCTTCGCGAAATCGCTGGTAAACTTGGATGTGACATCATTGCTAACAATAAAATAATTAAACTTGAAAAATTACCAATATCAGTAGATTCATCTTTTAAAATTAATGAATTTGATGACAAGTTAGATTATGTATTATATATGTGTTTATTACTTTTTTTACAGGATAAAGGCTTAGATGAACAATTTATTCTTTCTAATTTTACAACATATACAACAAACATACTATCAAGCTTTGAAGGTGTAAATAAACCTGACTGGACCCGGTACAAACATCGTAAAAGTTTGGTAGATGTTATGGAATATGCAGAGAAAATAGGTATAATTAGGCTTCGTGATAAAAGTAATGAAAGCTTTGCGGATAATCAGTTAAGTGAATCTTTATATGAAAACACTACGTTATCTCATTATGTAATAAGAAATTTTAAATTTGATGTATTTAATTGTTTTAATCCCGTAGACTTTTTAAACAAAGAACAAGAAACAATAGACGAAAAAGATTATAAAAAGATAGTAAGTTATCGGGGACTATTTTATTATCCCCATATATATTTACCTGAGGTAAATGAAGAAGCCAAAAACTATATTAAAAACATTAGATATAGCATAGGTAATGATGTAACAAAATATTTAGGTGGTGAGCTAATATTTGCTAGCGATGAGGTATTAGTTAGTATGCCCGACTCTAGAAAAAGTGACTTGTTTCCTGATCTAAATAAATCTATCACAGATATCGTTTTATTGGTTTGCAAGGAATTAACAGATAACTATGAAGAAACAAAATTACCAAAAGAAAAATTTAATATGTTACTTGAAAATGTCTTCGAAAACTACAAAGATTATTTTTCAAAACAATACAGAGACTTACCTATGTATAAGTTTGATGAAACAATTATTAATTACATGAAGTCTTTTAAATTAATAAAAGTAACAGAAAACTTTGTATATATTTACCCAGTTTGTTATTTCTTTGAAGGATACTTTAAAAAAGAAGAAAGTTCAGAAGTTAAATTTGAATATTTAACTCTAGATTTGGAGGTTTAAATGGAAAGATATAAAATTAATAAAATAGGTTTATTAAACTATTGGTTGTTCGATGAAGAGGAATTTTATTTTTGTGATGGAAAACTTTTGCTTCGTGGTAGTAATGGTGCTGGTAAGTCCGTTACTATGGTATCATTTTTTCCTCTTTTATTTGATGGTAATAAAAACCCTGAAAGGCTAGATACTTTTGGTTCTAGAGACCGTAAAATTGAAGATTATGTTTTGCCGGCTGACAGTGACATTAACGAATCAACAAGTTACCTTTATATGGAATTTTATAAGAAAAGTGAAAATAAGTATCTAACAATTGGTATTGGTTTAAAAACTATTAGAAACAGAAATGTTGATTTCTGGGGTTTTGCAATTACTGATAATCGAAGAGTAAAAGATGGATTTACTCTTTATAAAGATCACTTGCGAAAAATCCCTTTAACCAAGAAAGAATGCCAATTTGAAGTAGGTGCGGGTGGTGAATTTGTTACATCTATCAAAGATTATAAAAGTATGGTAAATAGACTTTTATTTGGTTTTGAAAATGATTCAATGTATAGTGAACTTATAAATTTAATGCTTCAACTTCGTAGTCCAAAATTATCTAAAGAATACAAACCAACGAGACTTGTGGAAATTTTATCGGGTGTTTTAGAACCTATTCCCGAAAGAGAAATCCAAACAATCTCTGATTCCATAGAAAGCATCAATAAATATAAAGAAACAATCGAAGACTTAGAAGAAGAGAATAAGATTATAAATCTTTTAAAAAATAACTTTTATGATTATAGTAATATTATTCTCTATCATAAGTGTAATGAATATTTAAAAAGTCAAAATGAACTAAGTAATCATGAAAATGAAATAAAAAAGTTAAATGAAAAAGTATTAAATTTGCAAAAGACTATTGAAAGTAGTCAAAAAACTTTGATTGAATATGACCTAGAACTTAATTCTTTAAAAGAATCGGAAAGTGATTTAGCAGATAGCAACTTAAATACTTTACTTGAATCTAAGAGTAAATTTGAAGATCAATTAAAAGCGATAAACAAAAAAATATTAGAAAAGAAAAATATTTTAATGAGTAAAGATAATGAACTGAAAGAAACTATCGAAAATATTAAAAAAATAGAAGATAAGATATATGCAGGTACTAAAAATTTAGAAGATTTAAAAGAAACAAATACCTTTTTAATTAAAGGTACTAGTTTTCCTGACTTAGATTATAATAGCGATAATTTTAAAGATGCTTTAGAAACTAAAAAAGATATTATTGATAATATCAAATTTTTGGTAGAAGAAAAAGAAAATGAAGAAATAAAAAATGATAAATTATTTAATGAAATTGGCAAATGTGAAACTGATATAAAAAACAAAAATATTGAACAAAGTAAAATATCAAATATGCTTATAGATGAAGCTAATAGCTTGGTCGATACATACGCAAAAATGCTTAATAATAAAGTATTTGTTTTAACAACGGATGAACTAAATTCCGTCGAAAGTATTATTACCAGTATGAATAATTTGGCTAAAAACAAAACTGAAAAATTATTAAATGATAAATATAATATAATTTATGAAGAGTTATTAAAAAGTAAGAACATATTAGAAAATAAAATAAGAGAAGAAAATTTCAAAAAGGAAACATTAAATAAAGAATTAAAAGAAACACATGATATTTTTGAAAAATATGTTTATGAAAGTGAAAAGAAAAGTAATCTAGAAAAAACTGGTATAAAAGCAAAATATTTATATGAACTAATTGAGTTTAAAGATAATGTTGATCTAACAAAACGTCAAATTCTCGAAGATTCTCTTCGTTCCCTAGGCTTATTACATACTCTTGTTTTTCATGGTGAAAACATTAAGACAAAAACTTTTGGTAATTTAAAACCAGTAGGTAATTCAATCGCTAAATATTTTAATATTACAGATAAAACCTATGAAAAAGAAACTATAAAGATACTAAGTAGTATCAGCGTAGAACGGGGTGATACTTATATAAATGATGAAGGCAAGTATCAAATGGGAATTATTAAAGGAAATAGTAATTGTGACTACAAGTTAAAATATATTGGTAAAAAGATCCAAGAAGATTATCTAAAAGAGTTACAAGAGAAAATACTAAAAGAAATAGATATCGTAGATACTGAAATAAACAATTTAAATAAGGATTTACAAAAAATTAATGAAGACTTAAAAGTATTAAATGAAGAAAGAAAAATAAATGTAAGTTTTGATATTTACGAAGATTATATTAATAAACTTCATAAAGTTAATTTTGAAATTGAACAAATAAGAAATATGATTATTGACTATCATAATGAAATAGAAGTAAATAATAAAAATATTGCTATCATTATTAAGCAAATAGAAAGTAAAAAAGATAATTATGAAGGTCCATTAAACTTAATTTCAATCAAAAATACTGAAAACTCTTTAAAAGAGTTAATAAATAACTTAAAAACATTAACCATTTTTAAGGAAAATATCGCTAATTTAAATGAGTCACAAATTTCTTTCCAAAATAGAGAAGAAAGTTTAAACTATGACTTAGATACCTTGAGAGCTGAACTCACAGAAAGCGAAGCTAAAGTAAGCTATTTAGAAAAGAAAATAAAGAATATTGACATTGAAATAAATGAAGATAAATACAAAGACTTAAAAATTAAGCTAGAAAATATTAAAAATAGAATTAGTTTCATTGAAAATGATAAAAATGAAAAGATGAAAATTCAAATTGGTGCTGAAAAAGACCTACAAATAACTACAGACGCAATTAGTCAAAAAAATAGTCAAATAAAATATGAAGAAATAATAACAAATTGTTTATATGATATATTCAAAAAGGAATATGACCTAGGATATTCAAATTATAAAAATGAACTTACATCTGATGTTAAAGCATGGTTTAAAGGCTTTAAACTTGATAAGTATAAAGCCATAAATGACGCTAATGATAATTTTAATGACCGTATTAATGAGTATTTATATAAATTACAAAATTATGCTGGTAAAAAGACCTACAAGTTTGATAACTTAGAAGAAGATGAAAACCTTTATAAAGATATAACTAACGAAGAATTAAGAGAAAAATTGAAAAATATTTTAATAAATGCTAAGCGAACTGACCTAGAATTTAGGTACCAAGGTTTGCATCTAAACCTTTTAACATTAAGTGAAACCCTGTCTATAAGACTTGAAGAAACCAGAAATTTGCTTAATGCGGAAGATAGAAAACTTTTTGAAGATTTACTACTTAATAATGTTGGTGATAGTATTAGAGAAAAGGTCCGTTCAAGTAAAATTTGGGTTGAAGAAGTAAAAAATATAATGGAAAAAATGAAAACGTCAAGTGGCCTGAGCTTTTCAATTAGTTGGGTTGGAAAAGGAAAAGATTCTGAGAATGAACTTGATACTAAAGATGTAGTTTCAATTTTCGAAGGTTCTGCATCTAGTTTAAAAGATGAGGATACTGAAAAAATAATAAAGCATTTTAGAAGTAAAATAGCATTAGAAGAAGAAAAATATGATGAATTAGAAAAAAATTATGTGGAAATAATTCGAGATGTTTTAGATTACCGAAAATGGTTTCAATTTAAACTTTTCTTTAGGCGCAATAGTGGGGATAAAAAAGAATTAACTGATAAAGAATTTTCTAAATTTAGTGGGGGCGAAAAAGCCATAGCCATGTATATTCCTTTATTCGCTGGCATAAATGCTAAATTTAACTCTGCCAAAAAGGATGCTCCAAGGGTTGTTGCCTTAGATGAAGCTTTTGCGGGTGTGGATGACTTAAATATTGAAGACTCATTTAGAATTCTTGAAGAATTAAATTTAGACTATGTCTTAACTAGTCAATTCTTATGGGGAGATTATCGCACAGTAAATAGTCTATCAATTTGTGAACTTCATCACTTGCCATCAACAAGTGTCATAAGTGTTTTAAGATATAAATGGGATGGAAATCAAAAAGTACTGGTAACAGATGAAAGTGAGTATGCAAATTGAGCTTAGATTATTTTAATGAGACTTCTTTAAAAATATTGTTTGAAGCATTGAAAGATAAATACTTTAAAACATCAAAACTAACTGGTACTATAAAAATATACCCGAGTACAAAAGATGAAGTTACTGAAATTGAAAAACTAATTAGAAATGGAAAATATTTAAAAATTAACGAACTAAATGTCATCAAAATAATAGATATTAGAAAGGGAATAGAAAAATCTAAATATTGTGACTATTCCCTTGAAGATATCCTTGCATATTTGTATGGCCCATTAAAATCAAAAAAGACAATTAAAGAGGAAAAAAAAGAAGTAAATCTTCAAAAATATAAGACGTTTGTAAATCAGTATAAAGGTTCTAAAATAGTAAATTTACTTTCAAAAATACCCCAAAATGAAATAATTCAAAATTTAAATAAAGATGAAGTGTTATTTTATAATGTGTGTAATGGTATTTTAGCAATTCCTGATTTTCCTGTAATCCTTAGTGTTTTTTCCACAAATATTACCAAGGATCCTCATTATTTTGACTTGGAAACCAAAGCATCCAATTTATTAATCAAATATTTAGCTTTATCAAACGATAAGAAGATTCCTAAAACGAGGTATGAAAAAGTAAATCTTTTAAAGAGTTTCAACATTATAACGGATGCATACTCAAACTATGTAATTACCTATAACTTATGGGGTGAAGATTATTTAAATGCATTATCTTTAAAAGGAGAACCATTACTATTAAATATAAATAATATTGTTAATATAAACAATCTATATACCAAAAATAAAAAGGTACTAATTTTCGAAAATCCATCCGTATTAGATTATCTTATAAAACTAAATATAGAATATGGAATCATAATTGGGGGTGGAAATCCCAATGCTGCAGTTTATGAATTATTGGCTAAATTGCCAAATCATGAATTTTTCTATAATGGTGATTATGACCCAGAAGGTTTATTAATCGCCGATAAACTATCTCAAAAATATAATAATTTAAAACTTATTATGTATTCTGAAAAATTATTTACAAAATCAAAATCTGATAAAATAGTTAGTGAAGCAAGAATAAAAATATTAGATAATTTAACTAATAAAGACCTAATTAATATTGGTAATTTAATAAAAGAAACTAAAAATGTTGGCTATCAAGAAAAGATAATAGATGATTTAATTAACTATATAAAAGAAAAATCAAGGTGATACTCTGTGAAAGAAGAAATATATTTAAAATATAAAGCATTTGCTAAAGGATACAAACTAGCAAATGCTGATATAAAAAAATTGTGGAAAATAATTGAACCTATTGCCACCCATCCGGAATTTGTCAAAAGGTGTAATAAACCTTATTTTCATCATGATATAAAGATGCTTGGTGACCATATTCTTTGTGATGCTATTGTAACTTTTAAATTAGCTACAAAATTAAAGAAAAATGATTATAGTATGAAAGATATAAACATTGATGATGCAGTAGTAATTGCCATGTTTCACGATTTATATGAATTACCTTGGCAAAATATTAACATCAAAAAAATAATGCGTAATAAACATGGTTTTGTTCATCCCATCGAGGCGATTACTAATGCCATAACGTGGTTTCCTAAGTATTTTGAAACAAAAGAAAAATCTATGATAATAATTGATGGTGTAATTCATCATATGTTTCCTCTTGCGGTTCGTGCTATTGATAATACGGATATGGAACTTAACAACAAAGAAAAGTATGATAAACTACCATCAAAATATAAAGACATGATTAAATTATCAACTAACATAGGTAAAATAGGACCTTATTCTTTAAGAAAATCTACGTTCATCGAAGGAAGAATAATGTCAAAAGCTGATAAAATCGTAGCCTTTAAAAAAGATATAGGTTCATTTAATGGTTATCTAGCTCTTTTATGTGGAAAGAACAAGAATATAAATAAAATAAAATAATTATAAAATTATTGTACAAGTTTCTTGGAAACATAATTAATTGGGCCAGCTCCAATTGTTATAACTAAATCATCTTGTTTAATATTGTCTTTTAAAAAGTCTACTATTTTATCAAATTCATCAATATATCTAACATTTGGGTTAATTTCCCTGATTTTATCTACTAACATTTCTTCAGATATATTAAAGGTATTTGTTTCTCTTGCGGGATATATCTTAGCTATTACAATTTGGTCAAAATTAGCTAAGACTTTGGCAAATTCGTCTAGATGTTCTTTTGTTCTGGAAAATGTATGTGATTGAAATACAGCCCAAGATGTATTATGTTTAACACTTTTAACACTTTCAAGAGTAGTTTTTATCTCAGATGGATGATGAGCATAATCATCATAAATAGAAGCTTCATTAAATTTACCAAGGTATTCAAATCTTCTACCTACGCCATGGTACTTTTCTAAGGCTTTTTTTATTATGTTTATATCTTTGATATATTGATGTGCTAAAGCAAAGGCTGCAACTGAGTTATAAATGTTATGATAACCATTGATATTTAGATTAATATTTATTAAATAATTATTATCTTTATATAAATCATAAGAATAATGGCCTAATTCATTTGTTTTAATATTCTTAGCCATATAATTAGAATCATTATTTATACCATAAGTAATAACATTAGCTTTAGTATATTTATCTAATTCTTTAGAGTTTACATCATCATTATTTTTAACAAGATAACCTGATTCAGGTAGTAAACCAACATACTTGTAAAAAGAACTTTTTATATTATCTAGATTCTTAAAATAATCTAGATGGTCATTATCTATATTAGTTATTATGGCACTTTTAGGAAAAAAGTGCAAAAAAGAATCAACATATTCACAAGCTTCCATGATAAAATATTCATGATTTCCTAAATAAGTATTGCCATTTATTTCAGGTAAAATAGCTCCAACTTGAATTGTAGGAAAAAGATTAGCCTCTAAAAATATTAAACTAAGCATACCTGTTGTGGTACTTTTGCCATGAGTACCTGATACACATAAAGAATTCTTAAATTCTTTCATAAGCATCCCTAAGAATTCAGCTCGTTCATAGGAAGGTTTATTTAAAGTTTTCGCCGTCTTTCTTTCTTCATCATCTTCATGAATTGCGGCAGTATAAACCACTATATCAGATTTTTCGACAAGCTCTGGGTGATGACCATATAAAACAGTTATACCTTTATTAGTTAAATTTTTAGTTATATCACTTTCTTGAACATCACTACCTGTAACAATCGCATTCATGTTTTTAAGCATCAAAGCAATACTACTCATGCTGATGCCCCCGATGCCTATTAAATGTATTTTTTTATTATTGAACATAAATCCACTTCCTCACATAAACTTATTATAGTCAAAATAAACAAAATGTGCAAGATGTAAATATTAAAACACTTTTCTTAAATATTTAATATTTAGAAGTACGACAAATAAAATGTTTATTATTTCGGCATAGACTAAGCTATATATACCAATGTGGCAAAGAGATAAAATGGCCATAGCTAAAAGTTTTAAGATAACCCCATATAGTGTTATGTTCATGGTAAGATGAGCATATCCTAAAGCCTGAAGACTTGAGGTAAGAACTCCCTCTAAGTAAAATAAAACAAAAAAGGGAGCAAGTAACTTGATGTAATCAGAACCACTCGTGGTGTTATATAAAGAAAAAAGTAAAGTATCCCTAAAGGTAAATATTATAAAGGAAAAAAATATTCCAATAACTAAAGCAAACAAAAGACTTTGTTGAATTCTTCTTTTTATCATTGTTTTATTATTTTTAGCATAAAACTTGCTTAATTCTGGTAAGAGAGAAGTTGATATGGCTGATATAAAAAAACTTGGCATAGTAAGTAAAGTAAGACAGTAAGCATTATAAGCTCCGTATTCTTTTAAGATATAGCTTGATGGATACCCAGAAAAAAGAAGTAAATTAGTAAGTATGATAGGTTCAAAAAAATATCCTATGTTACCAATTATTCTACTTGATACTGTTGGCATAGATATATCTAAGATATCTTTAGTGTGTTTTTTACTTGGCAAAAGATTAGTTTTAAAGTTAATATGTCTAGGAATAAAAAAGAGAAATACTATAATAGATGATATTTCTGATAAAATAGTAAGTAGTATTAAACCAATAACCGCATACATAACAGATTTTTTCATTAAAATAGGAAGGATTGTTACGATAATAATAAGTCTTATTATTTGTTCTAAAATATTGCTTGTTGCATGAGGTACCATATTTTGTTTGCCAGCAAAATACCCCTTTAAAACAGAAGAAATAGATACAAAGGGAAGGGTTAAAGCAAAAGCTAAAAGAATTGGAGAAGCAAGAGGTTCTTTCAAAAGATTTAAGGCAATAAAGTCTTTAGTTAAGAAAATTATTAAAATAAGAATAAAGTTTATACTAAGAATTAAAAATGCTGCGGATGTAAGTATTCTTATAGATCTACCTTTGTTCTCTGAGACTAGTTTGGAAATAGAAATAGGTATTGAAAGTGTTGCAATAGTAAGTAATAAAGAATAAGTTGGAGTTGCTATGGTATATAGACTTATCCCGTATTCTCCAATTATCCTTGTATAGATAACTTTTATAATAAAGCCAAGTATTTTAGTAAGAAAACCACTTATAATAAGAATTAATGTTGATTTTATAAATAAGTTTTTCTTCATTCTAAAATTTTCTCCTTTATTTAATTACAAAATTGTTATATAATAAATATATGTTGGAGGGTGGTTATTTTGCCAGAAGTTATTACATTTGATGAGCTAATTCCATCTCTTTCTAAAAGAGATGATTTTGAAACTATAAAAAAAGCTTATGAATATGCTTATAATGAACACAAGGGGATGAAAAGACTTACGGGTGATGATTTTATTACCCATCCACTTGAGGTAGTTAAAATACTTATGTCTTTAAATGTTGATGATACCACGATTGTGGCAGCTTTTTTACATGAAGTTATTAACAATGGCAATAAAACTTATGAAGATTTAAAAGAAGATTTTGGGGAAGATATAGCTAAGATTGTTTTAAGTGTGTCTAAAATTAATAAGTTGGAACTGCCTGATAACAATGAATCTAGTGTTATTTATTTAAGAAAGATTCTCGTAGGGCTTGCTGAAGATGTAAGAGTTTTATATATTAAGCTTGCAGATAGGCTTCATAACATGCGGACTAACTGGGCTGTTAATCCCGAAAAGCAAAAGCAAAAAGCCGATGAAACAATGAAAGTTTTAGTGCCTATTGCGCACCGATTAGGGATAAATTCAATCAAAAGTGAGCTGGAAAATTTATCACTATATTATCTTAAACCTGATGTTTATAATGATATTTTAGAAAAGTTAAATGAAACTGTTGATGAACTTAATGATTGTCTTGAAGAAATGAAGGAAAGTATTATAGAGATTTTACACGAAGCAGGTATTAAGTTTGAAATAAAGGGTCGAGTTAAAAGTGTTTATAGTATTTATAATAAACTTTCAAGTGGGAAGGAATGGAATAAAATATATGATATTCTAGCCCTTAGAGTTTTTGTTGAAGAAGAATCTGAGTGTTATCAAGTAATTGGTCTTATTCATTCAAGATTTAGACCAATGCCTAAGAGATTTAAAGATTATATCGCTAGTCCTAAAGAAAATATGTATCAGTCTCTTCATACGACTGTTTATGGAACTCAAGGTCATGTTTTTGAAGTTCAAGTTCGAACTTATGAAATGGATGAAATTGCGGAAAAGGGTATTGCAAGCCACTGGTCTTACAAAGAAAAAGGTTCAAAAAAGATTCAAAATGTTATGGAACAAAAACTTGAGATGTTTAGAAATGTCATTGAATCTAGTAACAATGATAATGATGCCGATTTTGAAAGTGCCGTTAATGCTGATATATTTAGTGATTTAATTTACACTTATACCCCAAAAGGTGATGTTGTTGAGCTTCCTCTTGGTTCAACACCGGTTGACTTTGCCTACCGAATCCACTCAAGAGTTGGTGATACAACTGTTGGGGCTATCGTAAATGACCAAATTGTGCCCCTTTCTTATGAACTTAAAAATGATGATGTAGTAAATATAAAAACAAATAATAACTCAACTCCAAATAAGGATTGGCTTTCATTTGTTAAAACTAATCAAGCTAAAAATAAAATTAAAGCTTACTTTAGTAAACAAGATAAGGAACAATATATTCAAAAAGGAAAAACTATCTTAGAAACAGAACTTAGAAAAAGAAAAATGGCTTTTAACGAGGTAATAACTCCAGAAGTAATTGAAAAGTTAATCAAAGACTTAAAGGTCAAAGACCTTGAAGAAATATACTTAAGTATTGGTTCTTTAAGATTTACTGCCGGTTATATAATTAATCTTACTAAAGAAGATAAACATGCGGTAGATGATGCATTATTTGAAAGAAAAATCCTTGTTCCTAAAATTAATTATAAAAGCGATATTTTAGTTGAGGGAGCATCTGATATAATGGTTAATATTGCCAAGTGTTGTATGCCAATTAAGGGTGATGAAATTGTGGGCTACATTACCAAAGGCCAAGGAATATCTGTTCATAAAAAGGGTTGCTCTAATATTCCCCTTGATACATCAAGATTGGTAAGTGTAACTTGGAATGAACAAGCTTGTAATTATTATTTTACTAATATTTATGTTTATGTAGCCATAGGTTTTGATTTACTAGTAAATATTATAACTGAGGTAGGTAAACTAGGTTGTATGGTAAGAAAGTGTAATACCAAAGAATTTGATAACAAAACTATGTATGAAATAAATATTAGAATCAAAGATAAAGAAGAGTTAAATAATGTTATTAAAAACATTAGAAAAATACATAATGTGCTTGAAGTTAGGGAGGAAATATAGTGAAAGTTGTAGTGCAAAGAAGTAAAAAATCAAGTGTATCAGTTGACGGTGAAGTGGTAAACGAAATAGAAAGAGGACTTGTCATACTTGTTTCATTTACCCAAGGTGATACCATAGATAATGTTTTAAAAATGACTAAAAAAATAGCTAATCTAAGAATATTTGATGATGAAGATGGTATTATGAATAAGTCTATCTTAGATGTTGGGGGAGAAATTTTATCTATTTCCCAATTTACCCTTTATGGTGATACTCAAAAAGGAAATAGACCATCATACATAAAAGCTTTAAATGGGGAAGAAGCCATTAAGTTATACGAAACATTTAATCTTGAAATGAATAAGTATGTAGTAACTAAACCTGGGGTTTTTGGCGCAGACATGTTAGTTAATATTGCAAATGATGGCCCAATTACATTAATAATGGAGTTCTAAAATATGCTAAATAAGTATAAAACAATACTTACATATTTACTATCAAGTGGCCTATCTTTTGTTATAGATATTCTATCTTTTGCAATATTCCATTTCTTTACAAAGAATATTTTATTATCATCATACTTAGCTAGATTAATATCTAGTATTGTAAACTATGTTGTTAATAAAAGATTTGTCTTTAAAAACAATGTTAAAAGAAACTATAAAGCTTTGTTAGAATATTTCTTACTTGTAGTAATAAATATAACTATCTCAGGTTTACTTGTTAATAAGGTGTATAACTATCTTCATTTTAATGCAACAATTATAAAAGTAGTTATAGACTCACTTATATTTATAGTAAATTATTTTTTACAAAAATTAGTTATATTCAAAAGTTGAGGAATATCCTACTTTGTGATATTATTATTATAAGGATGTGAAATAAATTGAGTAAGATAGATGAAATTATTGGTAAAAGACTATATAATTTAGAAGTAATAGAGTATGTTAGAAGTATAAACGAAGAAACAGATAATATAGAAGAAATACAGGTTAAACTAGAATCGATGTTAAAAAAATATAATTTCTATTTAAATCATGTAACTAATCTTGAAAAAGCTCTTGGTGATTATTTGCCAGACCAAATAAAGATATTTTTAATTAATTATAGATTGGCTATTTGGCAAGGCAAATATGCAAGAGCAGAAATTCTCTTAGGGGATGTAGCAGTTGCAATCTCTAAGCATAAGGCTCGCCGAAAAGCCGTTTTAATAGCAAAGGATAAAATAGATGAAAATTACCAAAGAAAGCTATCTTCTTTAGATAATGAAGAAAGTATATCTTATGTAAAAAATATGTATTATCAAATAATTGTTATATTAAGAAGAGTTTTAAAAGATGAAGAAGATAGAAATATTCTTACATCTTTAGTTAATATAAAGTTTGAGAGTATAGATGAAATTAATTGTCTTGTTCAAGACAAAACTAAGAAACTATATCTTAAAGTTAACCCAAGCTTAGATGATAGTATTTTATATAGGCAAGATGATTATGATAAAGATAAAGTGTACTCTACTAAAATTGAAAAAGATTTAGTATCTAGTTTAGTCATAGATAGAAATAATTTTTATGTTCATTATAAAAGTTTATATAGTTTATTAAAACAAAATAAAATTGATAAAAATTTCTTAATTAATCTAGCAATGAATTTTGATATACCACTGTGTGAAGAAGAAATAAATAGTGATGAAATAATGATTATAAATTCTATTGCAAACAATCTAAAAAATAGAAAACATAAAGAAGTAGTTAGAAAAAGAATAAAATGGAAAGGATAAAAAGTATGAGTTATGAAGAAGCGTTAAAAGTATTTAGTTATGAAACATTTAATTCTGTTGATGAACTTAGAAAGGAATATTTAAAGTTATCTAAAGAAAATCACCCTGATGTTGGGGGTAATCCCGATGCGATGAAAAGAGTTAATGCTGCATATGAAGTATTAAAAAAGAAAATTGTTAATAAGCCTAACTCAAGTATTTATATAGATATAAAAAACAAACTAGATTTTTATATAAGTAAGAAGAGTTATCCATCAGATTCTTTAGAATGTAAATATTCTGATTTAATTAAATTAACTATTAATAAATACTTTTCTTTTTGTGACCAAGATAGTTTATTAAAGACCGGGTTTAATGCTGTTTTAAAAAAGATACATGAATTATTCGAAGAATATAAAAAAGAATCTTTACAAAATATACCTGATTTCTTTTTAAGTATGTTTGGCTTTATAGATAACAATACTTCTTTTGATAATTATGTTGATAAAATAAATATTATTGTTACAAGTTATGAAAAGTTAAATAATAGATTAGATGATGTAATAAGAGCTTCTGGAATAGATGATACTTCAAGTCTACATAAAGATGCTCTTAATATGAAAAGTAATGTAATAAAAGATATAGTTTCTAGAAATATTACTTTAGAAGATGGAATATATAAACTTCAAGCGGAAGTTAAAGCTATGGTTTTAAAATATAATGAGTTTAATGAACAAATAGAAGAAACTTATAATTTATTATTAAGTAATTTTAATAAAAGAATGAGTGAGTTAAAACCAGTAGATATGGATGAAATAAATATTGCTATGGATAATTTTAATGAAGCTATGGCATTGTTAAATTCTGTTCAAAACAAAAAAATGGATGAAAGCATACTTAGTTCTCTTAAGAAAATGAACTTTATTAAAGAAAAAGAACTTCAAGAAGATACTAAAGAATATGAATTGTATATTACTTATAATCTTTTTGATGATGAAAAACCAGAAATAGTACTTAAAAAGTCTGATGATGGAGTTTTTGTCAATTATATTGGGGGTGAAAGTGTAGCGGTAGAAAAATTTATGTCATCTAAAAATGGCTTTTATCAAAGATATTGTAAACTTGAAAATATTTTAAGTAAAGCAACATTTTGGGGTATCAAATGTGTTGTCAAAGGCTCTTCAGATTTTGCTACATTACTATATTATGCCGGAGGTCTTTGTATTGTTTTAAATGAAGATAATCATATTTTTGTAACTAGGTCTAGTAATGTCTTTGCAAGAAAAAACTATACTAAGATTGAGTCTGTAGAAATTTATAAAGATAAAAAAGTATTGTATGATAAAATATATAATGATTTTTTAAATAAGCAAAATGATTTTACTAGACAAAGCCTTTAGAAAGTAGTATAGTATTTAACATTAAGGAGGATTTTATGAAAGAAAATATATATAGAGATATTTATTGTGGAGAAGTTAATTCTTCTTACATAGGTAAAAGTATTAAACTTGCTGGTTGGGTTAATAGTATAAGAAACCTAGGTAATTTAGTATTTGTTACTTTAAGAGATGAAACAGGAATAGTGCAAATTATTTCTGAGAATAATGACATTTTAAAAGATTTACATAGGGAATCTACGGTAACTATCACTGGCACAGTTTTAGCAAGAACTCCAGATATGGTTAATAAGAATATGAAAACTGGGGAGATTGAAGTTAAACTTGAGTCTTTGGAAGTTTTAGGAGATTGCCAAAGTGTTTTACCTTTTGAGATAAATAAGTCGAAGGAATCAAATGAAGATACGCGTCTTAAATATCGTTATTTAGATTTAAGAAACAAAGAAGTTCATGATAATATTATTTTTAGAAGTAAAGTTATTGATTTTATTCGTAGTGAGATGAAGGAATTAGATTTTTTAGAAATTCAAACGCCGATTATTACTTCAACAAGTCCTGAAGGGGCTAGGGACTTTATTATACCTTCAAGAAAGTTTCCAGGAAAGTTTTATGCTTTGCCTCAATCACCTCAGATATTTAAACAACTTTTGATGGTCTCAGGTTTTAATAAATATTTCCAAATAGCGCCTTGCTTTAGAGATGAAGACCCAAGAAGTGATAGATTATATGGGGAATTCTACCAACTTGACTTTGAAATGAGTTTTGCAACAGATGAAGATGTTTATAAAGTTGGGGAAAAGATTTTTTATGATATCTTTACTAAGTTTAGTAACTTAGAGGTAAGTAAACCCCCTTTTAGAAGAATTAAGTATAAAGATGCAATACTTAGATATGGTTCAGATAAACCCGATTTAAGAAATCCTTTAGTTATTGAAGATATAACTGATATCTTAAGTAAAACAGACTTTACCCCATTTAAAGATACCACAATTAGATGTATAAAGATTGAAAATCTAGACAAATCTAATTCTTGGTACAAATCTATGGAAGAGTATGTTAAAGGTATTCATGGTAACCTTGGATATATCCAAGTAAAAGAAAATAATGAACTAAAATCAAGTCTTACTAAGTTTTTAAGCGATGATATAAAGAGTGAACTTATAAATAGATTATCTTTACACCAAGGTGATGCTTTATTTATTGTGGCAGATAAAAATAGATGTGCTCGCATCATGGGCAACTTGCGTACACATCTTGCAAGTGAACTTAATTTAATAGATAAAAACAAATATGAATTTTGTATTATAAATGATTTTCCATTCTATGAAGAAAATGAAGAAACAGGCGCAATTGAGTTTTCTCACAATCCTTTTAGTATGCCTAAAGGGGGCTTGGATGCCCTAAACAATAGTAACCCATTTGAAATTGAGGCTTATCAATATGACTTTGTTTGTAATGGTTATGAAATGGCTAGTGGGGGAGTTAGAAATCATTCACCTGAAGTATTAAAGAAAGCTTTTGAACTTGTGGGTTATGGTGAAGATGTGGTAAAGAGTAAGTTCCCAAGCCTATATGAAGCCTTTAAATATGGAGCTCCGCCTCATGCAGGTATGGCACCTGGTTTAGATAGAATTATTATGCTTTTAAAAGATGAAGAAAATATAAGAGAAATAGTTCCATTCCCAATCGGCGCAAATGGAGCAGATACCATGATGGGAGCTCCATGTGAAGCTTTCCCAATCCAACTTAAAGAAGCTCATATAAAAATAGATATTTTATAAGGAACTGAAATAGTATACATAAACTTTCTTTACATAACTTTTATCAACTAAAAAAGATAAAACTCTACTTGAGTTTTATCTTTTTTTCAAGTTCTCTTTTTGAAAGATTATGCTCTATACATAAGTTAATGTAATAGTTTCTTTTATTTTCGTTTTTTATAGGTAAAACTGTTCTAATTATTGTCCAATTCAATTTGTGGCCCACTGGGCCACAAATCGGAAAAGCAAGGTAAAATTGCCTAAATCTTCGCATATAATGCACCACCATACTTGGCCTTTTCTTTTCCACCTTGGGCTTCAACGATTATAGCTTTACCAGTTTCAACTTCATTATAATAATTCATATTAATGCCTCCTTTTGAATTATATGTAGATATAAAATATATACTATCACAGTGTGTAAAATATTGCAAGTATATTTTTAGTAATATAGAGTATTCCTTTTACATGAATATTCTATATATAATAAATAAATTCCTCCTTTTTACATGTAGATACCATATTTCGACAAATTATTTATTACTTGTATGCTAATATATAGACATAGAATTATTTTTTAAAAAATAATTCTATGTCTATACTAAGAGCATCTGCAATTCTACCTAAGATTGCTATAGTTATATGTTTACCTCTATAAGGGTTCTCTATATCAGTTAAATATTGTCTTGAGATTCCTGCTAGGTCAGCAAGCTCTTGCTGAGTATAGCCTTTTTCAAGCCTATATTTCTTGATGTTATTTCTTACTATTTCATAGTAATATTCATCAGTATTAATATAAAGAGTTTCATACATATTCCGCCACCAACTTATAATTTATATTTTTATTTAAAAAATAGCAAATTTATATAGCCTAGCAGTGGCGATTATGTTATAATGGTATCATATGGAAGGAGTAAATACAAGAATATGAAATTAAAAATTTGTAATAATAACAAAGAAAAATTAGCCATTTTATGTAGTTTTGTTGTGGGAACAATAATTTTTGTAATTATTTTATATAATGGAATATTTCGAAGAAATATTCCTGAAGATAATGTAAATAAATTAAAAAGTGGAAGTAGTATTAGTTTGATGCTAGAGACTAAAGTTAACTCAGGAGAGTATAAATTATCTAGCAGTACTAAATGGCCATCTAGTGGTTATATTTATAATGAAGAGTTATCTTATTGTGAAAATGGAAGTACTTTAGTATGGAACGAGGAAACTAATTCCGTTAAACTTAAGAATGGATTAACAGATAAGTGTTATGTTTATTTTGATGTGGTACCTCTAACTTTCCACGTTGCTGTTGCTGGAAGTAATTTACCAACAACATATGGTAAACTAGGGTCAGTTAGTTGTACAAATGGAACTGCAACATATAATCAAAGATATAATAGAATTGAAGTATCACAAATAAGCCGTAAGTATGCTACATGTACTTTAAATTACACTGATAGTACATCAAAAGTTAATTTAGCTACTTATATCACAGGACTTGCAGGAACAACACAAGGAACTGGACAAGTTGTTAATGAAAATGGATATAGATATGAAGGAAAGAATCCTAATAATTATGTATGGTTCAATAATGAATACTGGAGGATAATTGGTGTATTTGATTCAGCAAGTCATGGGCAAAGTGGACAAAATTTAGTTAAAATAATTAGAGCTGATGTTTTAGATGGACTTGCATGGGATAAGTCAGATACAAATGACTGGACAGCATCAAGTTTGAAATCGCTTTTAAATGGGGCATATTATAATGCTCAAGATGGAACAAGTTCTGGATACTGTTATGGTTATTCAACTACTGTTACAGGAAACTGTGATTATACAAAAAAAGGAATTCAAGATGCATATAGAGATATGGTGCAAAGTGTAACATGGTACTTAGGAGGATATTCAAGCACAAGCGCAACAGCCGCAAGTTTCTATAGTTATGAAAGAGGAACAAAGGTTTATAGTGGAAGACCAACTTCAACCACAGGTTATATAGGACTAATGTATCCAAGCGATTATGGATATAGTGTATTATCAAGTAGTTGTGCCAGAACAACAGATTTACGTATTTATGGTAGTTCAAGCTGTGCAGGAGCAAGTTGGTTATTCGGAAAGGGAGAAGAATGGTTATTGTCGCCATATTCGTCCAGCTCCTGCATTGTCTTCTATTTGAGCGACTACGGCTCCCTCAGCAACACCAGCATCTACAACGGCCACGGCGCGATTTGGGGGTTTGGCGTCCGTCCAGTCTTGTATCTAAATTCTTCGGTATATAAAATCGATGGAAGCGGTACCTTGGATAGTCCGTATATTATTGGAATGTGATAAACTAAAGTTAGCACGCTTGGCGCGAGCATGCGCCCCGTGCCGCAAATTAAAAAGGAGATGAGTGTATGTTTAAGTTCCAAAGTTCAAATAATAATAATAATAATAATAATGATAATAAACCTGAGAAGACATTTGTAGTCATTTATAAGCAACCTGGAAAATTCTATGATGTTTATGGTTATGATTCTTTAATATTTAATTTATTGTTTGATTTTAAAATATTGAAGAAAGAAACTTCAAAAGGAAAAACTTTTAAATGTGGTTTTCCCGATAATTCCTTAACAAGAATTGTTAATAAATTAGATGAAAAGAAAATATCATACCAAATAGTTTCTAGGGATAGAGACCCAGTTGTTAAAGATTATAAGAAAATAAATAATTACTTAAAATATAAAGAAGATGCAATTAAGAAAAATGATATAGAAATAAGACTTGAATTATTACTTGAGAAAATTAAGAATTTAAGTCATGAAGATGCTATTGCATTACTGGAGAAAATAGAAGAAGGTTTAAAATAAATAATAATGATTTTCAAATATTACAAAAGTATAAAAAATTTCTAATGGATATTGACTCGCAATTAGAAAATATTCCAAGAAAAGACTTCTTTTTCAAAGATCAGATTAGAGAAACATCTTTATCTTTACTAGAAAATATATTACAGTGTTCTTATGCAAGCGGTTCATTAGATAATTATCGGACTAAAATTAAAGCTGATATTGCAATGCTTGATTTTATGTTTGAAAGATTACTTACTAAAAGATATATTAATGATAAAGTTGCTTACAAGTTGGGCAGCCAGCTTGTAGAAATAAATAAAATGGTTACAGGTTGGTTAAACGCTCGTGAAAGTAAGCTTGTATGATTTAATAGACATATATGAAAATGAAGTAAAGAAAAATGTTAGAAATAAGAAAAAATTAATGGAATTTGAAAAACATAAGTTAGAATATTTAACTGATATAAAACGTGTGCTTGAAACTAATTCTTATGATGGTGGCAAATATAATATATTCTTAGTATTTGAACCAAAGGTAAGAGTTATAATGGCGCAAAGTATTTATGATAAAGTAATTAATCACTATATTACAAGATTTATTTTAATGCCAAAGCTTGAAAAATATCTTGGAGATAGAAATTGTGCTACAAGGAAAGGAATGGGAACAACATATGCCATAAAATTATTAAAAAATGAAATTGAGAAGTTTAAAAAATATGATACATTTTATTTTTTAAAACTTGATATGAGTAAGTATTTTTATTCTTTAGACCATCAAGTTATAATTTCGCTAGTTGAAAAAGATTTAACTTTGGAGGAGTTAAATTTAGTAAAAATTTTACTTGATAGTACTAATAAACCCTATGTTAATAAAAAGATAAA
>CAVGEW010000020.1:0-15699 GCA_963628465.1 Agathobacter sp.
TGATTCAACAAAAGACTATAGAGCAGCCACAAGCATAAATTGGCTATATCTTGGCTCTTCCGAATGGACAATTTCCCGCTTCTCGCCCCTCGATTGCTTTGGGGTCTTAGTCTATTCGGCGGGGCAAGTTAACCTCGGCGGCGACAACTGCGGCACGAGTTGTGAGTTTGCGGTGCGCCCGGCCTTCTATCTCAACTCCGATGTAGCTTATGTATCTGGGCAAGGATCAAAAATAGACCCAATAAGAATCGGTTAAGGAGTGATTATGAAAAAATTAAATAAAAAAGGTAGTACCCTTTTAGAGCTTATAATAAGTATTGCATTAATATCGATAATATTAGTTTTCTTAACTAGACTTGTGGTTGATTTAAACAATTCTCAAACTAATAATGAATATGCTAAAAATAATCAAATAAATAGAGCTGAAATAATCCGGGCTATAGAAAGTGATTTAAAAGTTAATGTTATAACAAATATAAGTAGTACTAGCTCGGCCGCCAATAAATTGATAATAACATTTACTTTTAAAGATGGTGGTACTGGGGTAATAACTGCAACAAGTGATAAACTTACATATAAACCATCTGAAGGAAATGCCAGAACATGGACTATGAACGGAGGCACTATTTATACCAGCGCAGCTAAAGTATATTATAACAAAGATAGTGTAGAACGAATATATACTTTGCAAATAGATATTGAAATTCATACTACAAACGATAAAAATAAAATGGGTAATAACAACCTACTGGATGACATACTAATAAGTTACATTGGTAAATGTAGTGATTATAATAGTAATATAACTTGCTTAGGTAAAGGCTGTTAAAATAAGAACTAATACTGTTTGGATAATTCTTCCTTTTAAAAAGTACTTATATGATAAAGAGGCATCATGCAATATAGAGGCTACTTGAGTATGAATAGAAAATCCCCCAAAGGAAATAAATAACATGGTAAGCAACTCTTTGTATTTTACGTTTGTATCTACAAGTAAGACAAGGCCTTGAGTCATTTCAAGTAATCCTTTAAAAAGGATATTAAAAGGGTATGTTATATTAAACTCATCTATTATAGTATTAGATACTATTAAATAAAAAGTTATAACACCAAGGATTGTAATCGTAGTTTCTATACTAGTTTTAATTGATGTAGATAAGTTGATATCTACTTTGTTTAAAGGTTTATCTTTAATAGATAAATCTTTTTTATAAGATAAATATATAATAAAATTAGTTGTGTATAAAATAAACATTAATTTTATTACTATATATCTACTTATAAATATTGTATTTAGTATTGAATATAAAAATAAAGGGTTAGCAAAAAATGTAAATATTAAACATGTATTAGCGTATTTTTTAGATATAATATCTTGTTTATAAAGCTTAGCTATAATGTAAGTGCCTGTAGGACTTCCACTTAAAATAGACATTACAAATATATACAGGGCTGTATTTTTAAAAAGAGAGGCAAAGTTTAAATTAATAAGTAAATCTTCAATAATAATCATAATAAATATAAAAGGAAATACTTTATTAAGCCAAATATTTGTTGCAAAAGTAGCACTTTTCAATACTATTTCATAATTTTTAAAAATTAGTATAATAAATGTCATAATAAGTAAAATTAATAGTTTTTGTTTCATATTACGCTCCATTTTTGCTATAATTATAAAGGTGATACAAAGTGTTTAGTAAAATATATGATAAAGTTAAATTATTTATTTTAGAAAATATTAAATTTTTAATAGGTCTTATTTTTTTAGTATTAGTTTTTTCTTATGAATTACCTTTCGTGGTGTATACCCCAGGTGGTCTAGTTAATTTAGAAAATAGAATTGAAGTAGATGGAGCTTATGAAAAAGATGGAAGTTTAAATATGAGTTATGTATCTATGCGGAAAGGAACTTTGCCTAGTATATTACTTTCTTATGTTATTCCTAATTGGGATTTGAAGAAAAGCTCGGAAGTAACAACTGATGATGAATCTATTAGTGATTTGATAAGTTTGGAAAAAATATATATGGAATCCGCCATTGATAATGCGACAATTCTTGCTTATCAAAAGGCAGGTAAAGATATAAAAATAACTAAAAGTATAAATCATGTATCTTATATTACAGATTTTGCTAAGACAAATATATTGCTTGAAGATGAAATAATTGCAGTTGATGATACATCTGTTGATACTATTGATGATTTAAAAGAGATTGTTGGTACTAAAAATGTTGGTGATAAAATAGACGTTACTGTTATAAGAAACAAAAAAGAAAAGAAATGTTATGCTTATGTCGCGGATTATAATGGTGAAAAGAAAATAGGTGTTGGATTTATAACAACTTATGAGTATGAAACTGACCCGAAGATTAATGTTAAAACTAGATCAAGCGAATCAGGTTCAAGTGGGGGATTAATGCTAACTCTTGCCATTTATAACGATATTGTTCAGGATGATTTAACCAAGGGAAGAACAATTGTTGGAACTGGTACAATTAGCCTTGATGGCACTGTTGGAGCAATTGATGGGGTTAAATACAAGATGCTTGGGGCCGAGAAAAATGATGCAGATATATTTTTGTGTCCGGAAGAAAACTATGAAGAAGCCTTAAAAGTACAAGAAGAATTTGATTTAAAACTTACTTTGAAAAGTGTAAAAACTTTCGATGAAGCTGTAGAGTATCTTTTGAACAGTTAAATTTGTGTAAACTATACATTTTTTTACATAGGCTTGAGCCCAGTGTTTATGGGCCTTTTTTTAATTTTTTGAAAAAAATTAAAAAAATTTGCCAAAAAAGCGAAAAAAAATTGACCATTTAGGAAATATATTAATATGAGAGGGCAATTTTTTCGAAGAAGGAGGCAAAATGAAAAAAATGAATAAAAAAATGTTATTGATTGGAGCTATATTAGTAATAGCTTTAATCGGGGGAGTTATTTATTTTGAAGTAAGTTCTAGTTATGAAGTTATTGATGAGCAAATAGCTCTTGGGGCGGAAAAAGATAATAAAAAGGAAAGCCAAACTATTAAGGCTGAAGTAAAAGGGGAAGTAACTAAACCTGGGGTGTATGAACTCTCAGATGAAAGCCGGTTACAAGATTTAGTGGATGCCGCTGGGGGATTTAAAGACACTGCTTATTTTGATAATATTAATTTAAGCATGAAATTAAAAGATGAAATGGTTTTGTATGTGTATAATAAAAATTCAAAGAAAAAGGTAACTACCTCAAGTACTAGCAAGACTTCATCTAGCACATCAAAGGAATCAACAAGTGAAGAATGTGTTGTACCAGATTATGATATTGAACCATGCCTTCAAAACGAAGAAAGTGTTATAGTTGTTGATAGCACTAAGGAAGAAGGCAGCGCTTCGAATTCATCAAGTGAAAAAGCTACCTCAAGTGCAAGTGGTGATTCTAAAACTAGCGCATCTTCTAATGAAACTAGTTCAATAATAAATATAAATACCGCCGGTATTAGTGAACTTACAACTCTAACTGGAATAGGCGAGGCTAAGGCTAAAAAAATTATTGAATATAGGGAAACTAATGGTGGTTTCAAGTCTATTGAAGATATATTGAACGTAAGCGGTATTGGGGAAGCAACTTATGAAAAATTTAAAGCAAATATTAAGGTATAACAAAGTATTAATTCTTATTGGTATAGTTTTATTTATATATGTTTTTATATCGACTAAAGTAATTAGTTATAAATCTAAATTTAATGGGTCGGAAGCTAATATAACCGGTAAGATAACTAGCATCAAATTAGATGGAAATAAGCTAATACTTGGTATTAACGCTAAAGAAAAAATAATTGCAAGCTACTATATTAATAGTGAAGATGAAAAAAATACCATTTTAAATAAACTCCATCTAGGAGATAAAGTATATTTGAGAGGTTCTTTAAATGAACCTCTTGGGTGTACTATCCCTAATACTTTTGATTATAAAAAATACTTATATAATAAAAAAATATATTATACGTTTATTGCTTTAGAATACAAAGTTGTAGCTAGGAATAGCTTTATTTATAAAATAAAAGATAAACTATTTAAAAGAATCTATTCTATGGATAATAGCGATTATTATTTAGCTTTTATTTTAGGTGATAAAACGCTTCTTTCTAGTGATGTATTTAATTCTTATCAAAAAAATGGCATTAGTCATTTGCTCGCTATTTCGGGTATGCATATAAATATGCTTGTTCTAATTATTTCTATGCTTATAAAAAATAAAAATAAAGAATTTGTAACTACATCTTTGTTTTTACTTTTTTATCTTTTTCTAACCGGTTTATCTGCTTCGATTATGCGGGCTATATTATTTTATATTTTAAAGAAAATAAACTATTATGGTAACTTTAAATATTCTAATATGCATATCCTTATCATCAGTGCCTACATTATATTATTCATAAACCCATTCATGCTTTATGATTTAGGCTTTATTTATTCTTTCGTAGTGTGTTTTGGTATAATTTATTATCAAGATTTCTTGACAGGTTCTCATTTTATTAAACTACTTAAACTAAGCACTGTTACTTTCTTATTTAGTTTGCCAATTACCGCCCTAGTTAATTATGAAATTAATTTACTTTCAATTATTATTAATTTAATCTTTGTTCCTTGGATTAGTCTATTTTTATACCCCTTTACATTACTATCTTTTATTTTCCCATTATTTAACCCAATCCTAGGCTTTTTCATAGGTATTACCAATAGTTTAAATCATTTTCTAGAAAAACTTAGTATTTTAATTAATATCCCTAAAATGCCTTATATATTAGTTATTATATTTTATTTGGTTTTACTAACTAAGAAGATAAAAAATTCTTTATATTTATTTTTAATTGTTATTATCTGCAAAATACTTCCTTTACTTAATCTAAATTATAAAGTATATTATTTTGATGTTGGTCAAGGAGATTCAAGCTTACTTGTATCACCATTTAATAAAGAAACAATATTAATTGATACTGGTGGCAAAATTGAATATGAACAAGAGGCATGGCAAGAGAGAAAAAAGACTTATAATCTAAGTGATAATACTATAAAATTTTTAAAAAGCCAAGGTATAACTAAAATAACCTATATGATTATTACTCACGGTGATGCTGATCATGCGAAAGAAAGTATCAATATAATTAATAATTTAAAGGTTAAAAATGTTGTTTTAAATAATGGTTGCAATAATTACTTAGAAAAAGAAATTATTGCAACTGGTGTTAATATATCAACTGAATACAAGCTAAAATACTTTAATATTAAGAACTTAAATAATGTTTTATATGATAATGAAAATGATAATAGTATGGTAAGTTACATAACTTTTCTAATGTATAAGTTTCTTTTCATGGGGGATGCTACAAAAACACAAGAAAAAGATATTTTAAATAAGTATAATCTTCAAAATATAGACTTTCTTAAAGTAGGGCACCATGGTTCGAATACTTCAAGTAGTACCGTATTTATTGATAGAATTAATCCTAAATATAGTTTAATAAGCGTTGGTAGAAACAATAGATATGGTCATCCAAAAGAAGAAGTGTTAGATACTTTAAGTTTTAGTAAAATATATCGAACTGATTTAGATGGCAGTATAGAAATTAAACTAAATAAAAAAGGTTATAAGATAAAAAATTATAGTCCATAGAAAACAAACAATAACTTTTAAATCAATCCAATGTCCAATGCATCATCTTTTCTTGCTATTTCATTAACTAAATAAATTGCTCCGCCCACTAAAAATAATATCGCGGCTATAAGCTGAACAAATGTAGATCTATACGCTGGATTATTAAAATTCTTTTCCATAGAACCACAATCTTCAGTTAACAAAAGAACAAAGTATAAATATATAAAGAAAGCTATAAAGAATATAGTTATATTAATAGATTTTTCTCTTTTATAAGCAGTTTTATCATGTTTTAAAAGATAATCTCTATCTAGTTTATTAGAGTATAGAGCAAACACTACAATAAAAAAGTAGATAATCCATATTATATCTTCATTTCTAAGTCTTTTTAATTTTTGGGTTACATCATTCATGTTAAATTATATGCAAAATATATTTACAAAGTACTTTTTATTAGATATAATTTATAGGTAAGTGTAAATACTTAGGAGGTAGTACATGAAAACAAGAATAGTTACCGCAGTAATTGCTTTACTAATAGTAGTTCCTTTAGTCTTACTTGGAGGAATCTATTTTAAACTTTTAGTTTGTTTAATTGGAGCTTTAGCTTTTAAAGAAATAATAGATTTAAAAAAATCTCATGGGAATATTCCTAATACGATGGTATTGATAGGTCTTATATCTCTTTTAAGTTTGATTCTTTCTAATAATAGCAAGTTAGACATATATAATGGTTTTACCTACCAGAAACTAGCTTTAATAGTAGTAGCAATAATTATACCTGTTATATTTTATAAAGAAGATGAATATTCTTCTAAAGATGCCTTATATTTACTAGGAATTATACTATTCTTAGGGATATCGTTAAATTCATTTATAATAATTAGACTTCGTAGTTTTAAAACAATGTTATTCTTATTTATTATTCCTGCTTTAAATGATATATTTGCTTACGTGATTGGTTCAAAGTGTGGTAAGCATAAGATGTGTAAGAGCATTAGCCCGAACAAAACTTGGGAAGGTTCTGTTGGGGGATTAGTGATAGGTTCTATCGGAGGTACTTTATTATATTTGCTTCTTTTTGGCAAAGTTACTTTCAAAATCGTCTTAATTTCGATAGTTTTATCTATCGCAGGTCAAATGGGTGATTTGGTATTAAGCAAAGTAAAAAGAGAAAATGGTATAAAAGATTTTTCTAATCTTATGCCAGGTCATGGTGGTATCTTAGATAGATTAGATAGTTCAATATTTGTATTTTTAACATATATGTTTATGATAATATTTTAAGGAGGCTTATTTATGTGGATTGTATCATTATTAATACTTATATTTATTTTAGGAATTATTATATTAGTGCATGAGTTTGGCCATTTTATATGGGCTAAAAAGTTTGGTGTTCATATTTATGAATTTTCAATTGGTATGGGCCCTGTAATATATACGCATAAAGGAAAGGATAAAATAGATTATAACATTAGAGCTTTTCCTATCGGCGGTTTTGTCGCTATGGCGGGAGAAGTTTATGAAGATGCGGGTGGCAAAGTAAAAAAAGCTGATTACATGTGTAATAAACCATGGTGGCAAAGAATAATTATCTTAGTTGCCGGGGTAGTAAACAACTTTATTTTAGCCTTTATATTATTGTTTGCGTGTGCCTTAATCTGGGGCGGAAAAATTTATAAACCAGTGGTTAAAAATGCAACGGAAGGTTACCCAATGGCTGAAGCAGGAGTTACAAGCGGTGATACAATCTTATCTATTAATGGCAAAAAGGTATCAAGTTGGGATGTTGCCCAAATATTACTTGTTATGAAAAATAAAAATGACTACTATACTTTTGAAGTTAAACATGAAGATGGAAAAGTAGATACTTATAAAGTTGCTCCTAAAGTGGAAAAAGACGCTAATGGAAATGAAAGTAAAATATTTGGTATTGAAGTGGAAGGTGATACTTTAAATGGCTTTCTTGGTTCAATTGAATATGCTTTTTGTAAGTTTGGTAGTATTGTTCACTCTATGTGGCTTACTGTCGGAGGGCTTATAATTGGCAAAATAGATCTTAGTGCTTTGTCTGGCCCAGTAGGTATGTACAAAGTTGTTGAAGAAGGTGTTGGTCTTGGTCTTAACTATATGATTTATCTAACAGCGTTCTTATCAATTAATGTCGGCTTTATTAATATTTTGCCATTCCCAGCTTTTGACGGAGGTAGAGTATTCTTCCTAATCGTGGAAACTATAAGAAGAAAGAAAATAAATGCTAAATTTGAAAATACATGTCACATCGTTGGCTTTGCTTTATTACTACTTTTAATGCTATATATAACAATTCAAGATATAATTAGACTATTTTAGACTATTTTAACTTGCATATTATTTAAAAGTATGGTAATATATTGTTGGCCCAAAAAGGTATATAATCCGCTGTAAAATTTATATGATTATAGGTAATATAATAAGGAGGATAGAAAAATGGCAAATTTAGTAGACAAAATTGCTGAAAAACATATTCGTAAAGATGTTCCAGAATTTAGAGTTGGGGACACAGTTAGAGTTGATGTTTGGGTAAAAGAAGGAAAGAAGGAAAGAATCCAATCTTTTGAAGGTCTTGTTATCGCTAAAAGAGGTGGAGGAGTTTCTGAAACATTTACTGTTCGTAAAAAAAGTGGAACAGTTGGTGTAGAAAGAATATTTCCTATCAATACTCCAACAATTGACAAAATTGTGGTTATCAAAAAAGGTAAAGTTCGTCGTGCTAAACTTAACTTTATCAAAGGAATGCGTAAAGAATATAAAGTTAAGGAAAGAAGTTAATTCTTTCCTTTCTTTAATAAGGAGTTGATATTTATAAAAAATATAATTAAAGAGTTAGTACCCTATATTATAATTGTTGTAGTGGTTGTATTAATTCGTTCATTTATTGCTACTCCAGTTCGTGTAGATGGTGATAGTATGAACAAAACATTTAATGATGGTGATATTTTAATTTTGTATAAGCTAAGTAATATTGAAAGATTCGACATTGTGGTTTTGCATGAAGAAGCGGATGATGAAAAAATTATTAAAAGAATTATTGGTATGCCAGGAGATACTGTCGCTATTAAAGACGGGGATATTTATATCAATGATGAAAAAATTGATGATGAATATGCTTATGGCATGACTAGTGATTATGATAGAATTACTTTAAAAGATGATGAATACTTTATCTTAGGTGATAATCGCCTTATTAGTAAAGATTCAAGATACTTTGGACCTGTGAAAGAAAAAGATATCAAAGGCAAAGTTATATTTAGGATATTCCCATTTAGTAAATTTGGAAAGATTTAGGTAAGCTATGGATTTAGTAAATTTAATGTATAGGTACATAAATAGATTTATAAATAGTGATGAGTTACTTGAAAAAATGAATAGTTTAGACAAGATAATGATTTTATAACTAAGATAGAAAATACTTTGGAAACATATGGTATAAAATTTTGATAAAAAAACACGCAATATCATGTTATATTAAAGATGTATTAAATTATGATACCAACCCCTAAAGATTGTTTAACAGAAGTTCTACCAACATTAACAGACAATACTTATAATTATATAGTAAATCAGAGGCTTGATTTTATTCTAAGTATAAGATATAATGAAGAAAATAAACGGAGGAAGAATTAAATGAAAAAATGTTTATTAATTTTAACAGTTTTATTGTTACTTACTGGATGTAATAAAGATAAAACTACAGATGGTAATGCTGGTAAACAAGTAAGTTATACTAACAAATTTGAATGTTCTAGAGAAGAGGAAATCAAAAAATACGATTTAGATGGAAGTTTAGGGGATATATCTAGTGAACAAGATAATGAAAGAGAAGAAAGTCCTGTAGCTATAATAGAAAAGATTCAAAAAATATATGATTTCAACAAAGATGGAAGTAAGTTACTTGGCTTTTATGAAATAAATACTTATAAATATGTTTTAGATGATTACGATATGGACACAGAAAAGAATAACTATGACTGTGGAAATTACGAAGAGTATGGCATTAAAAGTTGTGAAATAACTACAAGTGAAGATTCTGTGATTATAACAAAGGTCACTGATTTAACAAGCAATTATAACAAAGATATGGTAGCTACTATGACTTTGGAAAGTATTAAAGCTAAATATGCTGAAGAAGAAATGTACACTTGCAGGTAAGATGATTCCTCATCTTACTTTTTTGATATAATAAAAAAGATATCTAAAAACTCTTGACATACTAAGTATATACATGGTATATTTTAAACATGGATATAAAACTAAAAAAGAAAATAAAATGTAAAGTATGTGTTTAATTTACCTAAAAAGGCATAGGCAATATGCTAAAAAAATGATATAATAACTCTCTGAGAAGTGATATATAAATGTTTAAAGGAAAGTGATAAAGATGGATATGTATCAAAAAAGAAAAATCAGACAAGAAAAAAGAAGAAATAATAACGATAAATTAAATGAAATTGGGATTAACTATTATCCTGGGCATATGGCAAAGGCTAAAAGAAAGATTAAAGAAAGAATTAATCTAATAGATATAATATATGAATGTATTGATGCTAGAATGCCACTTTCATCAAAAATGAAGGATATGGAGGAAATAATAAAAGATAAGCCTCGTATTTTAGTTATGACTAAAAAAGATTTATGTGATATAAATGAAACTAATAAATGGGTTAATCTTTATGAAAAAAAAGGATATAAAGTAATACTAGTAGATTTAACTAATAATGAAGACTATAAAAAGTTAATTAAATTAACTAATGAACTTGCTAAACCTATTCAAGAAAAAAGGAAAGCTAAGGGGCTAAAAAACAAGGAAATTAAAATTGGGGTTATAGGAATACCTAATGTAGGTAAAAGTACTTTAATAAATAAACTTGCGGGTAAGAAAGTAACTAATACAGGTAATAAACCTGGAGTTACTAAAGAGGTCAATTGGCTTAAGAGTAATGGTTATCTTTTACTTGATACCCCAGGAATTCTTTGGCCTAAAATCGAAGATAATGAAGAAGCTTTGAATTTAGCGTCTACGGCTACAATAAAGATGGAAGTTTTAAATATGACTGATATTGGTGGTTATCTTATAAGTATATTTAAAAATTATTATAAAGATATATTCGAAGAAAAATATAAGATTAAAATTAGTGATGACCCTAACGAAATATTTGCTGCTTTAGCGAAAAAATTTAACTTTTTCGACAAAGATGGGGAAATTGACTATGAAAAAGTCTCAACTAGGGTGTATAATGATTTAGTGAGCGGTTCACTTAAAGGAGTAACATTTGATAGATGGATGAATTAGATTTATTAAAATATGAAAAAAAGTTATATAAAGAGGGATACGAATTAATCGCTGGCACAGATGAAGCTGGGCGGGGTCCTTTGTGTGGGCCGGTTGTAGCTGCTGCGGTTATACTTCCTAAGAATTATACTTTAGATGGTTTAATAGATTCTAAACAGTTAAGCGAAAAAAAGCGTGATAAATTTTATGAAATAATAAAAAAAGATGCCATAAGTTATGCTATTGGTGTAGTAGATGCTAAAACTATTGATGAAATAAATATTTATGAAGCAAGCAGAAAAGCGATGCTTGAAGCTATTTCTAAATTAGATGTTAACCCTGATTATGTTTTAACTGATGCTATGCCACTTCCTATGGAAAATAGTGAAGCTATAATCCATGGCGATGCATTGTCTATTAGTATTGCAGCCGCAAGTGTTATCGCTAAAGTAACTAGAGATAATATGATGTATGAACTAGATAAACTTTATCCAGAATATGGTTTTAAAAATCATAAAGGATATCCAACTAAAAAACATCTAGAGGCAATTCAAAAATATGGTATATTAGATAATTATAGGCTTACATATAAGCCAGTTAAAAATTTAATGGAGGTTAAAGATGAAGAATTTGTTAAAGAATAATTTAATTAAAAACTATATAATATTATTAGTGTTTTTTTCTATTCTAGAGGTATCATTTAGACTAATAAGTAATTTATCTTTAAATAATATAGCACTTTTAAGAATTTTTATAGGCATTAACTTTATAAGCGCCTTGCTTAGTTTTATTTTGTCATGGTTTAATAAAACAGTAAGTAAAGTTCTTATTATAGTTATATCTCTTGCTTTAAGTGTCTATACCTTTTTCCAAATAGGTTTCAATAGTTTCATTGGGGTTTACGCCTCAATTAATTCTAAAAGCCAACTTGGGGCTGTAAAAGATTATATCATAGACTTTTTCTCAGCTTTTAAATCTATTTATTATTTAGCTTTTATACCTTTTTTATTGTTAATTTTGTATTATATTTTCTTAGATAAATTAACCGAAAAGAAAATTGATAAAAGATTTCCTTTAAAAACTAACATAGTATTTGAACCAGGTATAAGAACAATAACTACAGTTTTGTTTTTAGTGGCCACTGGCTTTATGTATTATGAAACTTTGGAAGTGGATTTTATGCAAAATAAATTACAAACGGTGAGCAACAAAGATTTATTTAAGTACGCAAGTATTCCAAGTACCACGATTAATCAATTTGGTATCTTAGGTTTTGGTATTTTAGATGTTAAATCAAGTATGACTGAAGCACCAGTTAAATCTACAACTTATGCTGTTTACAATAATAACAAAAAAGAAGAAAATAAGACTAGAGCAGTAGATAATACTATCTTAGATAAAGTAATTGCTAGTGAAGAAGATTCTACATTTAATGACATAAGTAATTATATTAAAAACAATACTGTAACTGATTATAATGACCATACTGGTATTTTTGAAGGTAAAAATGTTATTGTTATCATGATGGAAAGTACATCGGATATTGTTATAAATAAAGATTTATATCCTAACTTTTATAAACTATATACCGAAGGAATAAGTTTTAAAAATAACTATAGTCCTCGCAATAGCTGTGCAACAGGCAATAATGAGTTTAGTGGTATGACAGGTCTTTACACAATTCAAAATAATTGTACGGCCAATATCTTTAGTAGTAATACTTATTTTACATCTATCTTTAATTTATTTAAAAATGCTGGTTATAGCGCAACAAGTATGCATGATTATATCGAAGCTTATTATGCTCGAAATATTATTCATAAAAACTTAGGCAGTGAGGCTTATTATAATGCCGTAGATTTAGGTTTAAACTATTATCCTGAGTACCGAAATTGGGCTAGTGATGAAGATTTTATGGATGCAGCGATGGATATTACTTTAAATAGTGATAATACAAAACCTTTTATGTTATGGCTAACAACTGTATCGGCTCATCAACCTTATGGAGTATCTAGTGAAGAAGGGGATAAGTACTTAAGTATCACCGAAGACACTGATTATTCTATTGAACTAAGAAGGTATATGTCGAAATTAAAGAGCTTTGATAATAGTTTAGGAATACTTCTTGAAAGACTTGAAAAAGCTGGTAAACTAGATGATACAGTCATTGTAATGTATGGTGACCATTATCCATATGGCTTAAAAAACAAAGATATTTCAAGAGTCCTTAGTTATGATTTAAGTGATTATGAAATAGAAAGAACACCAATGGTTATATATAATGCTTCTACGAAAGCTGAAGTTGTGGAAAAATATAGTTCATATATTAATTTAACTCCCACATTAGCTAATTTATTCAATTTAGATTATGACCCAAGGTATTATATGGGTACTGATGTATTTAGTAGTGACTATTTAGATGTTGTAGCTTTTGCTGATGGTTCATGGAAAAATGCTGATGTGTATTATAATGCTGGAAGTGGAACTGTTAAATATTATTCAAGTAATGAATATTCAATTGATGAATTAATCAATATAAATAATATAATTGCTACAAGAATGCAATATAGTGAGTTAATAATAAGAAATAATTATTATAATTATTTAGAAAATAAGATAAATACTTATAAAGAGGAGGAAAATAATTGAAAAATTTAGTTATTGTGGAATCACCTGCTAAATGTAAAACTATTGAAAAGTATTTAGGAAGTGATTATAAAGTAGTTTCAAGTAAAGGACACATTAGAGATTTAGCAACCACAGGCAAGTTTGGCTTAGGGCTTGACATTGAAAATGACTTTAAACCTAATTATCAAATAATTAAGGGCAAAAATAAAGAAGTCACAGCTTTAAAAAAAGATGTTAAAGATGCGGATATGGTGTATCTTGCTACCGACCCAGACCGTGAAGGGGAAACAATTTCATGGCATATTTATGATGAGATAAAAATTCCTGATGAAAAATATAAAAGGGTCGTATTTAATGAAATAACAAAAGATGTTGTAATTAATGCTATTAATAATCCAGGTAAAATAGATATGAATTTAGTTAAATCTGGGGAAACAAGAAGAATCCTAGATAGAATAATAGGGTTTAGATTAAGTAAATTAATGCAAAGAAAAACCGGGGGTAAGTCCGCTGGTCGTGTTCAAAGTGTAGCATTAAAGTTAATTGTTGATAGAGAAAGAGAAATCCAAAACTTTGTACCTCGGGAATATTGGACTATTGAAGCTGATTTTAAGGAATTTAAAGCAACACTTGATAAGTATCATGGCAAGGAAATTGAGGTAAATACTGAGGTTCAAGCTGATGAAATACTTAATAATCTTTCTAAATCATTTAAAATAGAAAGTGTTACCGAAAAAGAAAAAAAGAAAGCCGCTCGGGAAGTCTTTAAAACTAGTACTTTGCAACAAGCAGCATCTAATAAACTAGGGTTTGCCCCAAGTAAGACTATGAGAATTGCTCAAGATTTATACGAAGGTAAAACTTTAAAAAATGAAACTGTCGGTTTAATAACCTATATGAGAACTGACAGTGTCAGAGTAAGTGATTCATTTGTAAAAGAAACTTTTGGCTTTATCAAGGGTAAGTTTGGTGAAGATTATATTGGTTATGTTAAAAAGGGCAAGAAAAATGAAAATATGCAAGATGCCCATGAAGGTATTAGACCAACAAGTATAAATAGAACTCCAGACGAAGTTAAAGCATATCTTACAAATGATGAATATAAGTTATATAAACTTATTTACACAAGAGCTTTAGCTTCTCTTATGGCAGATGCTAAAACTTTGGCAACCACTGTTATATTAGAAAATAATGGATATACATTTAAAGCGACTGGAAGTGTTCTTACCTTTGATGGATATTTAAAAGTTTATAGTGAATATGAAGATAGTGAAGATGTAATCTTGCCTGATTTAAAAAATTATAAGTCAGGATGTATTACTGCTGATGATATAACTAAAACTCAGCATTTTACAAAACCAGCCCCAAGATTTACGGAAAGCAGTTTAATCAAAGAAATGGAAAGCCTAGGGATAGGTAGACCATCAACTTACGCTACAATCGTTGGTACTATTAAAGATAGAGGCTACGTAATTTTGAAAGATAAAAAGTTTGAACCAACGGAAATAGGTATTGAGACAAGCGATAAATTACAAGAATTCTTTAGTGGTATTGTAAATGTCGAATATACTGCGAACATGGAAGAAGATTTAGATAAAATAGCGGAAAATAAAGAAGATTATTTAAAAGTATTACATGAGTTCTATGATGAATTTGAACCACTTGTAGAAAAAGCTTTTCATGAAATGGAAAAGACTGGCCCTGAAGAAACAGGAGAAATATGTCCAGAGTGTGGGAATAACTTAGTAATCAGAAAAGGTAAGTTTGGAGAATTCATAGCATGTAGTAATTATCCAAATTGTAAATATATTAAAAAAGAAAAAAAAGAAGTTATTGAAGTATGTAAATGCCCTAAATGTGACAAAGGTATGATTGTCGAAAGAAAAACTAAGAAAGGTAAAATATTTTATGGATGTAATAACTATCCAAAATGTAATTATGCTCTTTGGTATAAACCAACCGGTGATATATGCAAAGAGTGTGGTGAACTTCTCGTAGATAAAAACGGAGAAACAATTTGTGTAAATTGTAATAAAGAGTAAAAAAAGCACACTTTGCGTGAAAGTGTGCTTTTTTTTTTTTTTTTTTGATTTAAACTAATATTATAGTATAAAATATCTTGTG
>CAVGEW010000021.1:0-3651 GCA_963628465.1 Agathobacter sp.
AGCAACTTATTGTGACCGAATTGTCTAGAACCGGCCGAAGATTATACTCCATTTTCCCCAGTATTTATCTAACTTTCTGCAAAACTGTCCGTTAATCAGAAAAATCAATTAGATGGTATTATAAATGTAATAAATAAATTAGAAATCGAGGTGAAATAAGGCCTAAATAAGGCCTAAACAATAAAATGTATTTAAAAAAGCCCATAAATAAAGGGAAAAATAGCTTTTCCCTTAAAAAGTGTGAGTTTTGAGTTTATATGTTAAATTGTGTACAGTTTATATTTTATTATAAACCAAAATCTTTATTCGATATAACATCCCTCCTTTGTTACAATATAATGATAACAAAGAATTATGAAATATTTATGTTGAAATTATGAAAGTTTTATATTTTTATTTTAAAGTAAAATGTTGTTCCTTCCTTCAGTTTACTTTTTACCCCATATTCATAGTTATGAAGTTCTAATATTTCTTTAACAATAGATAGGCCAAGTCCAGTAGAAACTACATTTCTTTGATGATTTTTATCATTTTTATAATACTTATTCCAAATATATGGTATTTCGCTTTCCTTAATGCCTTTACCAGTATCTATAATTTCTACAAGATAATATTTTTTATGTTTAGTAACTCTTACAGTTACAGTTTTATCTTTCCCAGTATAATTAATAGCATTATTAATTAAATTATATATTACTTGATTAAGTTTCTTTTTATCAGCTTTAATCATAATACTATCAGGCATCTCAACATTTATAGTATATTTCTCGGTTTCTTTAATAATCTGATACCTATTTACAATAGTTTTTATATCATCTGCCAAATCGAATTTTTCAAGTTTTAAAGTATCAGCATTAGATTGCATCTTTGATAAATCAAGGATATCATTAACTAAAACTGTTAGTCTATCTGTTTCATCGACAATTATACCTAAATGTTCATTCATTTTAGTTTGGTCTTTGTAAGAGATATCTCTAATCATCTCAGCATAAGCTTTAATCATTGTAAGCGGAGTCTTCAAATCATGAGAAACATTGGCCATTAAATCTCTTCTTAGTTCATCGGTCTTAACCATCTCTTTCTGAGCTTGAGTTAATGTCTCTGACAGCTCATCTATTTCCTTAATACCGGATTCATCAAAAGAAACTTCTGTATTACCAGTCCCTAATTTTTTAGCCTTTTTGGTTATTTTAGTTATAGGTTCAGTTATTTTATTTGATAAAAATATAGAGGCCATCACTGCTACAAAGATACCAATGATACATATATACATAAGTCTACTTTTAATAATTAAAGTAAAATCTGATATATCTTCTAAGTTAGAATATATAAAAACGTTGTTATTATCTATCTTTACTCCATATAAAAGCGCAGACACATGCTTATCATCATTTACAAACCTATATGACTTAAATTCTTCATCAGAATCAGCAAAGTTATACATAAGATTTTTCACCTTATTATTACTTACTTTTAAAGCACACCCATTCATATTTATATTATAAGTACCAATCACATTTACATCATTTGATAAAACAATACACACTTCATTTTCATAAGCAACTTCTTGAAGCTTACTCATTAACTCGCTTGAATCAACTTTCTTTAATGTACTTACAATATTATCCATATTATCTACCTGTTCTTTTTCATAGAAAATATCAAGTATAGTAATTAAACTAAACCAAAGAAGAAGAATTATAATAACGTTATAAGTAAGCAAAAAGACAAGTGTCTTAGCTTGAATACTAGTTTTCTTTTTCTTCTTCATAAACAAACTTATACCCCATTCCTCGAACAGTCACAATCATATCTTTATATTTACCTAAATGTTTTCTTAAAGTTTTTACATGAGTATCCACGGTACGATCATCACCATAAAAATCATAACCCCAAATATGAGATAACAAATTATCTCTAGATAAAGCTATATTTTTATTATCTATAAAGTATTTAAGTAAATCATATTCTTTTGGAGTTAGATATACCTTCTTATTATCAATATATACATCATGAGCTAAATCATCCAACTTAATACCTTTGATTTCAAAAACATTATTAGTCACTTCCCTTCGTTTAGTAATTGCCTTAATACGAGCAACAAGTTCTTTAGGACTAAAAGGTTTAGTAACATAATCATCAATTCCTAAATCAAAGCCAATTAGTTTATCATATTCTTCCCCACGGGCAGAAAGCATGATAAATGGAACATCTTTTAGCTTCTTTATCTCCCTACATGCAGTATAGCCATCCATCTTAGGCATCATAATATCCATAATAATTATATCAAAATCATTATGTTTAACCATATCAACAGCTTCAATACCATTTGAGGCTTCACTTACCTTAAAACCATCCAACACTAAATATTCTTTTATAACATCTCTAATTAACTTTTCATCATCTACGACTAATACATGCATTTAAATCACCTACTTAATACTATATACTTAATATGTGAAATTTATATGAAATAACTTATTTTCTTGTAATTTCTTCCTCTGGATAACTTATCCTTTTACATGAAGGTTTTTTATACTCAATCTTGCTTTTTACTTGTATATTTTTATCTTCGCAAATAAATTCATCTATACTATATCTTTCTTTATGAGATAATATTCCATTTATGGTAGATAAAACCATATATCCATTTTCTTGTCTATATACATAACTATCAAAAGACATATTTTGATTATCATTTATATTACCTGCGAATAACCCATTAGCATTTATAAAATTTCCCATTTCTTTTAAAGACATTTGAACTATTCTTCCATTTTCAAAGATAGGCATATTACTTAGTAAATATCTTATCATTCTAGATTCTTTTAAAGATATACCTTCATAAGGAAAAAGTTGTTCTTCTTCACAAATATTATTAAATTTCATTTAAATCATCTCACTTAATAAGATTATACCATTTAAAAGAAAAAGTAGCAACTAGCTACTTGTGTATATAATTTGTTTAACCAACTAAAATTAGGTCAGAACTTTTGTCTGTTCCTAAGGAATAAGTGACTGAAGTTTTGAGATAGAAGGCAGGACGCACCGCATATCTGTAGCTCTCGACAGTGTTGATGCCCACTCGCCCCGTGGAATTGACGTTGAACACATTGTTCGAGTTGTCCCAGTTGCGGGAAACAATTTACCACAAGATTACCCTACAGATTAAAAGTACATACTTGGACTTACCTTACCTTTTAATACTACCAAAGTAAATGACAATTGTTTGTTGATAACTTTGGCGCCTACTGCCTCGATAGCAGCTTTTTCGCTGCTTCGCGGCAGATTCCATAGTTCTATGCCCTCTCTCCCTCCGAACGTAGGTTTGTCGCGAGCTCGCCTAGCTCCTTAATCGGCGCTAGTCTCGCTCATTCTCTAACCTAATTTTATCGGATTGCTCGAGCTCCCATCTCCGCTCGAATATGTGACCAATGACTCCAGATAGAAGACCGGGCGCACCGCATAGCTGCTGCTGTCGACGTTCGAGCGGTAGGTGTCGAAGATGGTGTATTCGTCGTCGACATACCCACTCGAGGAAACATACAAACTAAAGTACCGGTAACTGGAGAGACGGGACACAAGCCATTCATTATAACCGAGGTAAAGCCAATTTATAGTTTTTATGGCTGTGCCAGCAGAATCATTACC
>CAVGEW010000022.1:0-19359 GCA_963628465.1 Agathobacter sp.
ATTGTCTTGCCATAGACACACCTCTTTCTTTAATGTAATATTATACCACACTGTTCGAAATTTTGTGTCTATATATCTATACTAACACCAATGATTGAAATTAGTTAGAATTTTAATTAGTGTTCTAAAGAAACTTAATATTAATAGAATAATACTAACATAAAGATATATATTTATTAAATTATTTGTTGTGCCATATATTTCAAGAAAGCCCCTAATAAGAGAATATATTGTAAGTGTTATTACTGACGCATTATAGACGTTGTTAGTTTTAACCTTTAAATTAGGAAGCGCGCCAAGAAGTAATGGTATTAGAAAAGCATAGGTCATGTAAATAGAATGTACATCATGTGAAAAGGAGTTGTATATTCTTGAAAATATTATGGTAACAAGCGTTATTATAGTAAACACGCCTTTATTAGTAGCCGATGTAGACAATATCACTGACACTCCTTTCTGATATTTTGTTACCATTTGTGGTTGGATTATTTATAACACTTCCATTAAAGTACATAGTGCTTGATCCCCCACCATCTAGGTTGTATAAAGTGTTTACTCCAAGAGTTTTAGCAAAGGTTGCAAGTTCATATAAAGATAACCCTTCGCTTTCAGTAGTTCTTCCATCTGATACGATAAAGATATAATGATTTTCATCTATAATACCTATGGCAGTTCTTGGGTTACTTGCCATTGATTTGCCGACTTCAGAAGATTCATCAACTGTAATGGTTCCATCATTTATTAAAGCTGGTCCGAATGATAAAACTTGATATGCCCCATTTTCTTTTAATTTTTCAAGTGTTATGTCACTTTCATTTATTATTTCAAATGTACCGTCTTCATAGATAACTAAATCTTCTTGATTTGCTTTACTTGTGCTTCTATAAATAACACCATTTCTTAAGACGTAACCTCTTTCTTGAACTCCATAATAATCACCATTTATAGCCAAAATCGCATTATTATTTGTGGCAATTGTAGATGTTTTACTTGTGATGTTTTTACCATACTGATTATTTGCAAAAGCTGTTTTTAAGTAAGCAGAAGAAGTCCAAACATCTGCGACATATATAGTTGTATCATATTTTCTATAAGTGCTTATTTCTATTTTAATATTTTCATCTTCATAGGTATTTGTAGTGTATGTGCCCTCTGCTAATATACTTGAATTAGTTTCAACAGTTTCATAAACTTCTGTTATTACTAGTGTATCTAAAACTACATAAATTGTATAACTTATTAACATCAGATAGTAAATAGGAATTATTTTTTTCATTATCTTCGCATGCCACCTTGACCCCCTGGCCCGCCACTGTTTCTACTTGAAGTTCCTGCAGTTGTTGAGATTGTGCTTATTGTTACTACTTGCACTGACACACCATTTACTTTAACTGTGTAAGTTTCTCCCTTTTCAAGTGAACTAGCACTAAAGACTATTGATGCAAATGTTTTACTTGCAGTGTAGGATAATACTTCATTATTTTCGCTATCCACAATAGTTATTACATCTCCAGCATTGTATTTAGTCCCAAAATTAACGAGCATTCCATATTGAGTAGACGAACTTGATATGCCTTGAGCCATTCCGCTTGAGCCAACGGCAACAAGCATTCCACCAGTAATAACTAATTCATTATCATAATCTAGCGCGCCATCCCCATCACTTGTTGGGCCATCAACATAGACTTCTCCGCCGTAAATGTAAATGCTTCCATTTGAATCTATACCATCACCTGAGGCATTTACCATTACTATGCCTCCATAGATACTTAGAGAACTTGTTGTTTTATCATCACCCGATGCATTAATCCCGTCATCACTGGCCACAATAGAAATACTACCATCATTAATAACTATTTTTTCGGCTTCAAGTCCTTCATAAGACTTTGTAATGTTAATTGTGCCTCCATCAATTGTTAAGGTATTATCAGCATGAATGCCATCATCACTTGAAGATATTTCAAAATTGCCACCAGTAATTTGAACCATGTTATTGGAATGAATCGCATCATCAGTTGTGTTAATATTAAATGTTCCACCTTCGATTAAAACAACATTAACAGCTTTTATTCCTTTAGCAGAGGCATCACTACTTGTGCTTGTTGTAGTTATATTAAATGTACCGTCTTCAATCTTTACATATCCTTTAGTAGAATCTGTTTCATTAGTTGATTTTATCGCATCACATACACTTTTAATAGTAAATGTGCCATCCTTAATATAAACTGAATCTTTACCACGAATACCGTCATCTGCCGCAGTTATTATATAGGTTCCACTATTTATAACAAGGTCATCTTTAGAAACTAAAGCATCACCCTTATTACCGGTTAAAATTAATGTTCCTTCACCTTCTAGGATAAGGTCATCTTTACTAAATATAGCTCCTTCTACATCTTGATCAAAACCTGTATAAGTACTTGAATCGTTCAATGTATTAGTAGTACCTTCTTTTAGATATATAACGACATTATCAGCATTTTTAACATATATTGCTGGTCCATTACTTGATGTAATTGTTACTCCATCTAAAATTAATTTTACATTGCCACTTGTATTTATGGTAACTGTGCCATTTAAAGTTCCAGTTAAAGTATAAACGCCAGATGTTGTAATAGTTAAATCATCAGATAATGTTATTTCTTCAGAAGAATAGTTATCCCAGTTAATATTTTCCGTAGATGTATCTAAGTTAATGGTTGCATCAGTGTTAACACTATCTTTAAAGTGAAAATACAAAAGTATTCCTAAAGCTATTACAAGTATAACAGGTATTATAAGTAACAACGTTTTCTTAAAGGTCATTTTCATCACCAGTTGATTCTAACACTATTTTTAAGTTGCCGTTTCTTTCTCTTAATTTATCTATGAATTCTTTTTCTTTAACACTATCTTTTAACTTAACAACATAACTTAATTCAAACATACTTCCCATATTAGTAGTTTTAGTTTTTTCTAGTATAACTTTGCTTGTACATTCTTTAAATATATCATCAAATACAGTGTCATATTCTAGGTTTTCGGGAATAAGTACTTTTAATCTTTTTTCATCTTTATCCTTTTCAAAGATATTTGCTTTATTAAGCACTAAAAGAAGTATACTACCTATTAGTGTTAGAATACATGCAAACCAGATTTGTCCCATTCCGCAGGAAAGTCCGACTGCCATTGAAAAGAATACTGTTAATATTTCTTTTGAAGTGCCTGGGATACTTCTAAATCTAACTAAACTAAAAGCTCCCATGATTGCAACAGATGTTCCAAGGTTTCCATTTACCATAATCATAACAGCTTCGACAAGTATGGGAAGTGTTGATACTGTTATTAAAAAGTTCTTACTATATCTTGAGGTTTTCTTATGTACTATTGCTATAACCAACCCTAAAATTATAGCTACTACCATACTTATAAGCACATCAAGCAAACCAATTGAACTTGATACGCTACTTTCAAAAATACTATTAAGCATATTTTACCATCTCCTTCATTTCTTTTTCATATATCTTACCGTATTTTGAAAAACTTTGTGGGTAAATCTTACTTTCTGAAAGGCTTCTAGCAAGCCATAAAGGTAAGGCCCCCACTGTTTTTATTTCCATTATGTAATAATCATCATCAAAATAATTATTCATTTTATCTTCTATAAATAATAAATTATTTCTTCTACTTCTTAAATTACTATCGAAAGTTATCCTTAGATTAGAATCTTCTATACCTTTATAACTTTCTCTATCATATGCAATATATATAGCTTTCTTTAACTTATAAAAGTTATAATAATATATTATTTCTTTTAATATTTCATTATCAGTTTCTTTTCCATTTTCTAGATAATCGTCTATTTCTTTAAGTTTTAACTTTATTCTTCTTTTACCAACCACTCCTTTATATTTAGTCTTAGCTTCTAGAAATACATAATCATCTTCGTTAGGTAATCCATAACTTCTTATTCTAAACTTATCTTTAAATATAGGTTTTTCTAATGAATTAATTATTAGATCATTATTTGAAGTATCAAAGTATATGTTATGAATATTACTTATAAAATATTCATCTTTACAAATATACTTACTTATTACACGTAATAAATTATCTTTATCTTTTTTACTTATTACATATTTTTCTTCAATTCTTTGGAAATTATTTATATACATTTATTTCCTCCTTCCAAGATAAGTTTATGTAATTAAAATTAAATGAAAATTAAAAAATCAACAAACTGTTGATTTTTTATTTTTTGTTATCTAATTCTTCGAGAGAATAAGTATTATATCCTTCGTAATGGTAACTTGCGTCTATTCCTTTCATGTAAATAGTTCTGTTATTTATGGAATCTGTTAGAGCATTTTTTATAAGCACATTTATTTCCGTATCCATGATAGGACTTCTTTCCATAGCAAGTAGGTATTTATTTTTATCTACTTTACTCCAGTCTACAACTTTGTTAAGTTCTTTTTTTAAAATCATATCAAGCCAGATACGTGTACTTCTTCCGTTTCCTTCACGAAAGGGATGAGCAATATTCATTTCAATATATTTTTTTATAATATTATCATAAGTATTTTGTGGCATTTTACTTATTTTATCTAGGATATCTTCTAAATATAAAGTAGATGCAAATCTAAAATTACCTTTAGATATATCTTCTTTTCTTATTTTACCTGCAAAATAGTATATATCTTCAAATAAATATTTATGTATATCAGATAATCCTTTGAATGTTCCAACTTCGATTTCATTTATTTTGTTTGTGTCGAATAACTTTAAGGCTTTTAATTTAGTTATTTTTTCTTCTTCTTTTGATAATTCTATTTCACTTGTAATTTCAAGTTGTGGCATTTTGTATCACCTATAGATAATATAGCATAATTTTATGAGTTTTTCCATGAATGTTGTTTGTATATATTTTGTTTAACTAACCCGAATGGGGTCACCGCTTGAGCCGAAACCAGAAACATAGGTTGCTGAGGAGTTGAGATAAACGGTAGGAAAAGAAGACTTTTGTGAGCCGTTTGGCGTCACACTTCTAATATCTCCGGAAGTTTTCCAAATCGAATCACCATTACTACGAGGGCTTATAAGCCATGCTTCAGAACGTGAATATAGCCAATTTATGGCGGTAACTGCACTGTCGTTATATCCGTTTCCAGACTCATAATATACTATTCTTGTCCATGCACCTGAACTGGCACCATAAAGATAGTCGCTAGCATACATTAAGCCTATTTTGGCAGGGCCATATCCAGTTGTACAATTTGTTATTTCTGTTACATATATATTTTTTGGTGTATCACTGGATACGCAACCAAAACCGCATACTTTCCATGTTGTATCTACAATTTTGCTGTATATTGTATTGCCAATGGCTGCTTTTAAATTTGTTAAGTATGTTCCATTTAAATATGTATTTAGACTTGCTGTAGCCCATATTTTTGAACCATTACTATCCCAACACATAGCACCTATAGATTTAGCTCTGATTAATTTAACAGCTGCATTTGAAACATCACCATTTTCCACTCCAAATACTCCAATTATTCTAAATAAATTATCGTCTGGACAAGTTGATTCATCACTACCAAGACACACATAGTTATTTACACTAGCGCTTGCTCCAGCATATCTATATGAATTATCTCCAGCACTGTTTGACAGACTTGAAGTATGATAGTAAATATTATTATTTCCTTGGGTTCCTCCATGCGAAATAAACTAGTTTTTGTTCATCATCCCATGATAGTTCACTGCCATTTTCACATTTAGAAAGGGTTGCATTAAAAGTATATCCTTTATCTGGCCAGCTACTTTGTGTTACTTGTTTATATTCACCGCTTTCATATGCTGTTTCAAGCATCATTGAAAGTGTATCTTCTTCTTTTATTTGTATAGTTGAACTAGAGGAATCCTCATCTTTATAAGATTTACTTTCTATATTATAAAAAATACCAAAGCAAGCAACAATCAAAAATAGTATGCTGAATATAATTAGCAATCTCTTCTTTTTCATAAGAATAATTCACTTCCATTCTAATATAGTTTTTTCACGGCACATATGTCGCGTCAATTAAAAATTACGGCTTTTGTGCCGTTGATAGAAATTTTAAAATGTGACACAATGGTCGTGAGGTAGATACCATGTTTAAAGAATACAGAATTAAACGTAAACTAACACAAGAGCAGCTTGCTAGTATGACAGATTTAGATACTAGAACTATTCAAAGAATTGAAAATGGGGAAAGAACTCCAACTGTTGAAAGTCTTTCTAAATTAGTAAAAGCTTTAAAAATAGAAGATGAAGATATAATTAAATATATAAAAGATTATACAAAAAATACATATCTAGATTAGACATGTATTTTTAGTTATAACTTAATGTTTTTAATTTCATCAATAGATAAATGTGTCATTTTAGATATTTCTTCTAGTGGATAATTATTTTCCAACATATTAGTAGCTATACCTAATTTTTCTTCGGCTTTGCCTTTGGCAACACCTCTAGTTTCGCCAATGGCTTTGCCTTTTGCAATTCCAATAGCCTCGCCTTCTTCTCTAGCAAGCTTTTTCTTGGTATTTTCTATTAAGATTACTTCTCTTTCTGGTGTTATATTATTTATAAACTTCGCATCTCCATTTAATCTTTTCAATTTTTCGACACTCTCCTTAACTTTGGGAACATCCATTTCTTCACTATACCTTTCTAAGTCCTCTTTGTTTTTGATACCTATCATAGTTAATAGAGGATTTTCCCTAACACTCTTCATGTCATTATCATACCAAAGTTTAGCGAATTTTTCAACATTTATTTCATAATAAATAAATCTTGGATCTAACACACAATCATTTTCCTTATCATAGAGTTGAAACCTTTTAATAAGAGGTTCCTTAAAGCTAGCTCTATAGTTAAAAGAAACATGAATAAATAAAGTTTCTGTGTCATATGCATCACCAGCCTCAGTGTACTGACTACAGAAAGCAAAAAAGTAATTTATATTTCTAATTCTATCTGTCTTATCATAACAGGAATTTAGTTCAATATTAATTCTTTTGCCTTCGGCTAGAGCAATTAAATCTAGTCTTTTGTACCTTTCGTTTTTACTTTTGGCATTAAGCTCTGGGGATAAAAATCCTGGGATAGCATCTATTTTTTCCTCGATACATTCATTTAATAACTGACATAATAATTCATTCTCAGTTTCATTAGAACCTACAAAAACAGCTTTAAACATTTTATCATAATTAAAGCCAAAGAACTCAGTTTGGGTATTTTCTTTTATTTTTTCATCAATTTTCATAATGAATTCCTCCTTGGTAAAATATTCTAAATTAGTTTTTAGAAAAAAGCAAGAAAAACATTTTGACAATATTCGACATTGTTTTTAAAAACACCTGTTAAACGCAGCATTTTAGGGCAATTATCATTTTCAAATTAACGCAAAAAAACTTGCATTTTTAGTTGCAAGTTTTCATTTTATATATTTTGTTAATAAATTAAGTAATGCTTTATTCCCTTCATCTGACAAGTGAGTCTTATCCTTAAGAAGATAATCATCGTTCTTTTTTAGTTTAGTATAAAAATCTATTATAGAGACATTTTCATAAGATGATAAGTTATCTAAAGATTCGTTTATTGCTACGATGTATACTTTTGAATCTTTGCAAAGTTCTATTAGTTCTTCGAATTCTTTATTAGATATACTGTTTTCATTTGAGAATGCAAGCACTATTTTATTTGATAATGTATTATCTTTGATTGATGTCTCTATGTTTTCTTTTACTGATTTATAAGATAAATCTTTACTTACTACAAACTTTGCATCACTAAATTTTGTTTTTAGGTTATCAAAGTTATAAAGAAGAATGTCATCACCATAAAATGTTGGTTTTTTCTTTAGTTCTTCTTGATGTGTTTTGATAAGTTCTTGTTTTTCATTTTCAAATTCTGTTTTGTAAACGTCTAGAATGGCATTGTAAACGATATTTGTGTATTCTTTTCTTCCCTTTGGCGGTAAGTGAATTCCATCGCCATAAAACCAATCACTATGACCATTTGATAAAGAATACCAGTCGATTATATGTAAGTTAGAATACTTTTCTTTTAAAGAACTTAAGCTATCATTTACTTTGGTGTTATTTGTGGTATTTAACCAGAAAACTTGTTTATCCGATAAAAGCTCCATTATTTTGTCTTTACAACTATTGCCACAGTCACCATTTGTTCCAAGATGGATAACTACGGGGTTGCCTAGAATATTCTTGGCTTTCAATTCTTGTAATATGGTAAGACCTTTAACTATGGCTCTGGATTCTTGCGCATCAAAGTAACTATTCGGAAACATCGTTTTTAAGTTATTCATAGCTCCAAGCATTACGGAATCGCCAATAAATGTAACTGGCAGTTCTTTTACCATTTGTTCATAATTACTTGAATTTTCTAACTCCTTTAGTTTTTCTTGCCACGAGGCCTCCTCTGCATCTTCTAAAAGTTCATATTCTTTTTGTTTTTCAACCATTTCTTTTTCATTTTGGGCAAGTTCTTCTTTTAATTGTTCCATTTCTTTTTGAGTTTTGTCATTTAAGTATTTATAAACCCCGAATGCACATCCGGCGACAATTAATAAAATAAGTATTGGTTTTAATTTTTTCATTTTTTCTCCTTTGTTTGTTATTTCATGTAATATGTATGATATAGTTATTACAATTAGTATTATTAAAGGTACTTTTATAGTATGATTTAAATTTGTATATTGAAACATGAATATAATTGGATACTGAATCAAGTATATTTCATAACTTATTTCTGCGAATGTCTTAATTACTTTTTCTTTCTTAGATAGATTTATTGTTTTATCTAAAGTAGCATAATCTATTAAACGAGTTGATAAAATAGATATTATAATCATACTTATAGTAAAGTAAATTGAAGCTGATGATATATAGAAAAATGATGTAATAAGTAGTAATAAATAAATAGCATATATTACTTTTCTTAGAGGTTTATGTCTTATAAATGGAGGCACTAAAGTATTATAATAAGACTTGTAAAAGCCTAGGAATAAACCTAAAAATAAAGAGTAACTTCGAGCGAATGTGTTGTAATAAGCTCTCATTATATTAGAGTCTTTTGATAAGATATAAAAGTATATCATACTAGCTAAACTTAAAATTAAAGTTATTATACAAGGTAATTTTTTATTTACTTTATCACCTAGTTTTTTTAACAGTAGATAAATAAAGGGAAACACTAATTCAAATTGAAGTAATATCGCTATGTACCAAAGGTGCATAAATGGTGAATCAATGTGCCTTGCAAAATAATCTAAATTGGCTTGTATTTGCCAAAAGTTGTTATATCCTAGTAATACTGAGGTTGTTTCACTTTGAAGAGTTATCCAGTAGATATTTTTAAATATAGATACTAGGGCAACTGATAAAAATACGACGATAAGCAAAGGTATGTATAACTTTTTAAACTTATTTTTATAATAATCTAATAAAGAAAATTCCTTCTTTTGATATGCACTTACCACAGATAAATAACCACTTAAAACAAAAAAGGTACATACTGCAAGATAGCCTCCTTTTAAAAGACCAAGGTGGTAAAATAGTACAGCAAGACAAGAAACAAATCTAATTGTATTTAGATTTTTATAATAAGCTTTGTTTTTTTTAACTTTTCTTTTCACTGCTCCACCTCAACTAATTTTACTTTATTTAATTATAGCATTTAATTATGTTTACTTAAAGTATTTTTACTAATATTTCTTATTCTTGACATCCCCTTTTGAACCACAATAAAATCCAAGGATATCTTCAATAATACCTCATTTAGATAGCTCGCATCAGGAACTACAATATCAGTTTCTTTTAGGGCCGCAAGCAAGGCATATTTGCTTTCCCCAATTTTAAAGAAAACACATGGTACATTATGATTTAAAGCATCTAGCTCATCTATGTTCATTGCGGTTGATATTCTAAAAGTTGGGTCAATTTCATCCATTTCCTCTATTGTGTGAGTTTCACCAATATAAATATGGCGGATAAGTTGTTTATAATTTATATTTCCTTCATGTATTTCATAAACTTCAAAAGCTAATATTTTGTTAGGAAAACTAATGCTTGATAGCAGTTCTACCGCCGGCAGTTCAATTGTTAAAGGTGAATTTGTTTCATCTTTAAGAAATTTAAATCCTTTACTATATGTATTTATTGCTTGTAATCTTACTTTATCATTTTGATTAAACATTTTTAAATCCTCCTTAATATATTTCTTTATTGCTTTCAGAATACTCATTAAATAACTTTAGACATTCTTCATGGCTTATTTGCGTTATTTTTAATGTTTCATTGTTGTTTTTGATAAATTCGTAGATAAAATCATCCCGGAATCCTATATTTTCAGCATCATTTAAATCTGTGCCAAAGTAAACTTCTTTAATGTTAGACCAAATGATTGCTGAGATGCACATTGGGCATGGATAACCTGTGGCGTACAAAATACAGTTAGACAAATCATGTGTTTGCAGCTTTTTTGATGCTTTGCGAATAGCCATAATCTCCGCGTGTGCGGTTGGGTCGTGAGATTCTAAAACTAAGTTTGAAGCCACACTTATGATATTGCCATTTTTATCGGTAATAACCGCACCGAAGGGGCCTCCCTTGTTTTCGTTCATTGTCCTTCGTGCTTCATTTATACCTAATAACATTATTTCTTCTTTATTCATTTCAAATCACCCATTAACATTGTACATACTTTCGAATGAATGGTCAATTGTTTTAGATGATAAATTTACCTTTTTTAGCAAAATTCATATAATAAATCAGGTGATATTTATGAACTATACTAAAAAGGTTCTAGAGGCTCGAGATAATCAAAGAAGATATACGAAACTTTTTTCAAATATAAGTGCTGTGCAAGGTCCAAAGGGACCTAAAGGTGATGGAATTTATTTAAAAGGAGCTTATAATTCTCTTGAGGAACTTATCGAAAATCAACCCAATCCAGAATGTGGTGATTGCTACCTTATTAACGGAAGTTTATATGTATGGGAAGAAGATAAAAATATGTGGATAAATGGTGGATATATCAAAGGCGATAGCGATAAAATTGTTATAAATAACGTTGTGGTGGTGGATGAGGCGGATGCGAAAATTGTTGATAACCTTGAGGGGAATGTGCATAATCTGAATTTTTATATTCCAAGAGGACCTCAAGGTGATAGAGGCTTAGATGGAAAAGATGGGGAAAGAGGCCCTCAAGGCGAGCAAGGAGAACAAGGTGTTGCTGGGCCAAAGGGCGATCAGGGAGTTCCAGGACCGCAAGGAGAACAAGGTGTTGCTGGAGAAAAAGGTGAGCAAGGTATTCAAGGTCCAAAAGGTGATAAAGGTGATGATGCAAGTGTAGGTCCGGCATCATATACTGCTATATTTTGGGCAAGTTACATTGATACAAATGAAGCTAAAACTATGCTTTTTAGAACTATGCGAGGAATTCCGGGAGATACAACTACTTTTGAAGCACCAAATGGAAGTGATATTAATGTTAAATTAACAGGGGTATATGAAATAACTTTATGTGGAAGAATTTCAGGCGTAACAGATGTTACTGGTGCCAAATTTTATCTATATAACGCTACAGAAAGTGTCGTTATAAATGATATGTCTTTTTTACTTTCAGAGGGTACTACACAGGATATGGATTTCTCGGAGATTACTATTGCTGAAATAAAAAAACCAGCAACTTTGGTTGTTAAAACCGAGTTAACTGGGGATACATCTCAAAAAAGCACCACTTTTTCCGATATTAATTTAATTATTAAAAGATATAATATTTAGTTATTCTTCAATATTCCAAATTATTTTAGTTTGATATTCTTCATTAGCTTCAAGATATTTATTTGTTAAATCAAGTAGTATACCTTTTTCTTTGGAATAAGTTAATTTGTGAAGTTGGGCTATGCTACTTTCAGAAGTATTAGTGTAGATTAAAGCAGGAGTCTCGTTTAATGTGATAATTGAATTGTCAAAGTTTTTAAAAATCAAAGCATTTTCTAGTTTATAACCATTTTGAGATTCAAGTTGTTTTTCTATACTTACATAAAGTTTCCATGTCCTTGAAGAGTTTCTACTGTCAGCAACTTTAATAGTTGTTTCCTTTATCTTAGGTATTATGTTAGACCCTCCAATTTCATAACTTATACAGTTTGGGGCCTCAAATAAAGTAAGCTCACCATTAAATGGTGTAGTTATCTTTCTTTCTAAATAAACATATTCAGAGCATGAAATTATTTTAACCTCTGTTCCATCAGGAATTGTAGTTGTTAAGTCATAGTTAAATAAGCCTTCATCATCAGCAGTTACAATTTGAGAGATATTGTCATACTCTATTTTTACTCCTGCAAGTGGTTTCGTGTATCCTGAAATGCTGTTTGATGTACTTGTTATTGGATGAATGTTTGTTGTAAATGTTCCAAGTGATAAACCTTTTCTTTTTTGGAAGGAAAAATTACTTAAGTCTGGTAAATTACTTAATTCTTCTGCTGTAAAGTTTGTTTCAATATCTGTTGTAGAACCTGCATTTAATACTCCCTTTACAATCGCAAGTTCAGATTCTTTGTACCATGTTAACACTGGTAAATCATTGATAGTACCAAAAGTACTAAAGTCAGCACCTTCTGTCCACATGTTAATTCTTTTGAACTTAAAGATAAAATTAACTGGATTAATTGTACACAAAACATTGGAATTCTTGGTATAAACAGTAAAATTGGCTGGATTATTAAGTGTTAATGTTTGATTTTGACCTTTAAAATAAATATCGTAATTATCAATTGGGGTAGTTGCGAATGTATTTAATACAAATACTTTAGCACCTTCATTTACTGTAAAATCACCATAAACATTCCACATAGGGATTCTGGCATGACTATTTTCAATAAAATTAAAAGTTGCCCTTTCATCAATAAATACATTGTTTGCACCGTGAGCTGGTGTTATAGCAAAACCATTACCTGTGATAAAGTTTACATTGGCATCATGATAAATACTTAAGTCAAGTTTAGTTGTACCATTCATTATTTCTTTACCAGTGGTAATCGTTACATAGCAAAAAGATAAAAACTTTAAATAACTTGTATCATTTTTAAGAAGAAATACTGTACTTGTTGTAGCATTACTTGTAATATTAGATTTACCACCAATAATTATCTTGTTACAATCACATACTCTTTGAGCAGCTATGCTATTTGTGTCTTCTACTGTTACTTCAGAATCAATTATTTTAGTTATTCCATAATAGTTATAAGAAAGCTGAACTCCGTTAAATGTAATATTGTTATATTCAACTGTAACACCAGAATATAAAGCATCAGATGGAACATAGATAACACCATAAGGATGGCAACTTACAATTTTCATGTTTTTAACTACAATATTGTAGTTGGTTTCAGTTGCAGTTATTATTCCAAATTCATCTGTATTATTATTAGTAAGTTTGTGGATAACATTTTGATAAGTTCCATCAATAGTTATTCTTTTTTTGTTGTCATTTATTAAAAATCCTTCAGTTAAGATAATATCACTATCTAAGTAAACATATGTATAATCATTATCTTCTGTTAAAACAGTTTTCAACTCATCAAGAGTAGACACTACCACATGTAGCTTGTCTATTATTTGCATAAAATCAGTCCTTTGTAAGTATTTTATGCTTGTAAAGATATTTTAAATAATTAAAAAGCTTACCATTTTGGTAAACTTATTCTTCACAATTTTTATATTGTTTCTGGTAGAAAGCCATATATGTGTAGTTATATTGAAATCTCCGGATATTATATCTTCGGCATAGTTATCTGTTAATTTTACTCGTAACATTTTTCATTTCTTTAATTTTTTTGTTTCATTTATTAATTTATCAAAATCTGATACATATTTTTTATCTTGAATAACTTTGTATTTATCATATTCTTCTTTTGCTTTATCAACTGCCATTTTATGAGAGATTTTACCTTTGTTATCTAAAATGTCGTAATGAAATAATGTTAAGGCATTTTCTACTTCTTTTTGCCAGTTTTTCATATACATTAGAATTTTTCTTTCAGCATTATTTTCGGCAATATCTAAGAATAAATTTACTAAGTTATTTAAGTTTTTTATTTCTTTTTCATCTAAATAGTTTTTGGCTATAATACAATCTGATTTTAGTATTTTTCCATCCGGTGAATTTTCCCATGTATAAAGCCCCATATTATCTTTGGTTGCATCAACTCTATTATATATTATTTCTGCAGCAGTTTGACCAGTTATTGCATAATGGAACTTATTTTGAATTGTTTTATAAAAATCTACAGCTTCTTTTGCATTTTTATTGTAATCAACTGAGCACTCTGCGAATATGTCAGTTATCTTTTGATAAAACATTCTTTCACTTGTGCGTATTAATTTTATTCTTTCGAGTAATCTTTTGAAATATTCTTGATCAGATTTTCTAGCTTTCATGAATCTATCATCATTTAAAGCAAAGCCTTGCACCATATAATCCTTGATAATTTTATTAGCCCATGTTCTAAATTTAATTGCTTTTTTAGAATTTACTCTAAAGCCTATGGAGATAATCATATCCAGATTATAATATCTTGTATTATATGTTTGTTTGCCCTCATTACCCACATGTGCAATTTTTGCACATGTGGTATTTTCCTCTAATTCTTCATCTTTGTAAATATTGTTGATATGTCTTAAAATACCAGTTCTATCTATGTCAAAAAGAGTTGCCATAGCTTCGATATTTAACCAAACATCTTCATTTTGAAGTAAAACTTCAATTTTAGTATTTCCTTCTTCATCAGAGTAAAACACTATATTTTTTTCATTTCCAAGTTGTTTATCTTTCATAAAATAGTTCCTTTCTTTATAACATTATTTATTAATGCAAAACACTGCATATAATGGTACTGATTTAATATTATTTTCCAAGCCAAAGTTTTTAGTGGATATTCTAATACTAAATTTTGGATTGTATTTTTTTATATATTCGTTTAAGCTCTTGCTGCTAGTTCTTTTACCGCTTTTTACTTCAATTGGTATTATATCCCCATCTATCTTTACAAGAAAATCAATTTCATATTTGTCAAAGTTATAATAATATAATTCTTTAGATTTAGGGTATAACTCACACGCAACATAGTTTTCAGTTAAAACCCCTTTAAACATTTCATTTTTATCAAGTAAAATTTCATCATAATCTATATTTGATAGTGATCTTAAAAGACCTACATCACTTAAGTAAGCTTTAAATTTATCTGAGCTAGTAAAAGCTTTTAAAGGTGATTCATTTTTTTGGGTTAAATCGCATTTTAAAATCATGTTGCTTGCAAGAAGCCATTCTAAACTGCTTTCATATCTAATTCTTCTAGCATCTTTATCAACAATACTAAACTTAAAAGTATTATTTTCTCTTGCTAGTTCTTTAGGAATGGAGTTATAAATTTGGCTATTTTTAATTCCTTCACTATTTTCTGTGTATTTGTTCATGTCAGCTAGATATGATGTTATTATTTGTTCTTGAAGTTCAAAATTTACATGAGCGATATTAGAATCATTCTCTAAATAATTGTTTATAAGTGATGGCATGCCACCTAATACAAGGTATTTTTTATATAAATTTAGGGCTTTTTCATGAATTGAATTCATTAATCTTTCATTAGTTTCATAATGCATTTTTATTTCATCAATAAGTTTTTGCTCACCTAAAGCTAGTAAAAATTCTTCAAAATCCAACGGATATAAATATTTTATTGTAACTTTACCAACTGGAAATGATGACTTAAATCTGTTTATTTTAACACCTAAAAGTGAACCTGCACATACTATTTTATATGGTTTTGGGTCTTCACAAAAATACTTTAATGAAGATATAGCTCTTTCACTAACTTGTACTTCATCTAGAAAAATAATTGTGTCGGTAGGATTAATAATTACTTTCTTTATTATTTCTATTTTTTCCAGAATTTCTTTTGGGTCGATAGTTTCTTCAAATATTTCTCTTATGTTTTCTTCTTTTTCTAGATTAATATAAATATAGTTATTAAAATTATTCTTACAAAAATTATCTAGTATATATGTTTTACCTGTTTGTCTGGCACCAACTAACATAAGTGGCATCTTAAAACCTTTTTTCCAGTTTGTTAATTCTTCTTCAATTTTTCTATACATGATAAATTCTCCTTTTCTAACTACATTTTAACATATTTTGTACATTTTGTACATGTTTTTTTGTTATTTTCGTACATTTTGTACAAATATGATATTCTTTTGCAATTTTTGAACATATCAGAAATCCTGGCATGTTCAATAGGCCTGGTGTTAGTATAGATATATAGACACATAATTTCGAACAGTGCGGTATAATATTACATTAAAAGAAAGAGGTGTGTCTATATATCTATACTAACACCATTATGAATGAACATTTTAAACTAGATGGAGATATAAAGATATATTTTTACTTAGTATGTTTAATTATTCTTTTAGTAGCAGGTTACTTTATATTTAGAGAAATATACGCTAATTCAGTACAAGAAGAAATAAATAATATATTGTACAATTGTTAATAATGAAACGTAAGTTTTATCAAAGTGGAGGCTGCTAAAAAAGTGGTTAAAATTAAAACTGATATTTAAAATAATTTAGATGTAAGTTTTTTGCAATTTTAACTGAAACTTTCTAAAGAAACGTTACTACTCAGCTTTTTATTTGTATAATACTGACAAATAGGAACGTTTTTGTTATAATGTTATTAGTGGAGGTGCTAAGATGTCTGAGAGAGAATTGGATTCAAGTATAAATGATTATATTGAAACAGAAACACCTAAAAACTATGTAAAACAACAAGAGTGGGATATGGCTATTGGACTTCAAAAGGTTGATAACTTAAAACCATCTAAGTATTTAGAAAAGTTGTTACAAGAAAATGTAACAGGTGAAAAAACAATTTATGAAGTTGAACATGAATTAAAACGATATTATGTAGAAAAAGATAAAAAAGATAAAACAATTCAAGATGAATTTGAATGTGATTTAGTTTCGACTAGAATAGTTCAATTGTTAGAAGAAGACAATTTTGAACTATCAGTAGACTATATGAAATATATCCATGAATATTTATTTAAAGATGTTTATGAATTTGCAGGAGAATTTAGAAAAGTAGATTTTTTTAAACATGAAAGAATTTTAAATAATGATTCAGTTACTTATGGTGATTGCAAACTATTAGAGCAATCATTAGATTATGATATATCATTAGAAAAAAAGAAAAAATATGATGAAATGAATATTGTTGATGTAATTAATAATATAACTAACTTTTCTTCAAGTATATGGCAAATACATCCTTTTAGAGAAGGTAACACTAGAACTACAGCATTGTTTATAGAAAAGTATTTAATATCACTTGGATATGATGTAGATAACACTATGTTCAAAGAAAAATCAGTTTATTATAGAAATGCATTAGCAAGAAGTAATTATTTTAATAATTATTTAAATATAAAACAAGATAATAGTTTCTTAATTAAATTCTATGAAAACTTATTACTAGGTAAAAATAATAATTTACATTCAAGAGATTTAATTGTAGAAGAATTATTTAATAAAGATAATTAAAAAGCGGCGCTAGTACAGGCTTATTAATTTAATAGGTTTTTGTATTGGCGTTTTTAGTAGTAGGAGGTATCAGATGAATGATAAAAAGAAGAATTAAATGCTAGGAAAAAAAGTATTATACCAAAATGAAACTTGTGTAACATATTATATTGGATTTGATATTAAGGGTTTGTACGAAATTTTGTGTCTAAAAACTTGACATAAATCCAACCTAAAAAGGACACAGATTCAAAATCTGTATCCTTAAGTTAATGACATTGATAATCAATGGTTATTTTTAATATGTAATACTAAATGCAATTTTTATCTAAATTTCATACTTTTTTCTATAATCTTTAGTGCGTCAGCACATTTTTCGCCACTTCCAAAATCATCGTAGCTTAGCGCATATTCTTTTCCATTTTTATTTATAACGTAGTAAGTTTGATTAAATTTAACACTTTCTTCTCTATATCCAATAGACCATTTATAACCATTTATAGTTTCTTCGCTATATGACCAATCGTTTTTATCATAAAATTCTTCTTGTATTGCTTCCTTCATATCACTTTTAGGATAATCTGATACATAGAAATATAGCATACAAAGATTATAATTCTTTTTATCGTTATAACTATAAAATTGCATATCGTTATTACTATTTTCATTATCAATAGTAAATGCTTTTGGCATTTCTGCAGTTAAATCGTGAAATGTTATAGTTTCAGTATCATTAAAATCAACATCTCCACTTTTACCACAACCACTTAATACTAATACCATTAATACCATTATTATTAAACTTAATTTTTTCATCATTTACTCCTAACTTATAATTAACCTATCATTAAATAACCACTTATAACTATTCCAATAATACTTACCACTATTGAAATAATATCCAATGTAATTAATGATCCATATTTCTCATTTAAGACTTGTTTATGTTTTTTTAAAGATGATAAATTTATAATTGTATAACCTATTGATATTCCATATACCCAAGGTTGAATTACCATTTTAATTGTAAACAACATTATAAATGTAAGTGCTATACACGCACAACTAAATATTAATGGTCCTTTTGCTGATTTTATTATTTTTTCAGCACTTTCAGTATATAATTCATTATTTTGGACATTTAGACCATTATTATCTCTTATATTTGATAATCCAAATTTATTACCAGCAATTACTACTACATCAGCAGAAGTATCACTAGAAATATTTATATTTTGATTCATAGTCTTATTAAAAGATATATTATGATTACCTGAACTTACATTTAAAACAACAGTTTCACCATTTTTAATAGTTCCTACCTGATTACCATCAATAAATATCTTAAATTTAATTAATGAACCTACAAATTCTTTTGGTCTAGTTAAAGTCAATCTATAAGTACCATTATTATTATTCTGTGTATTTACATTAACACTTTGTTGATTATATAAATTATTCATTTGCTGATTGTTATTCATATTTTGTTGTGGCTGAATAAATTGATTAGATTGTTGAAATTGTTGATTATTATTTCCCAATCCTGCACCACATTGTCTACAAAACGTTTCACCCGGATTATTTTGAAAACCGCATTTACTACAAAACATCTTACTTCCTCCTCCTATCATAAAAAGTATACCATATATTCTGAATTTAGGTCAAGCTTTTAGACACATTTTCAGTAAAATAGAATAAATTTTCTTCGCAATCATTTTTTTG
>CAVGEW010000023.1:0-12207 GCA_963628465.1 Agathobacter sp.
ATACATACATACATACATACATACATACGTACATACATACATACATACATACATACATACATACGTACGTACGTACGACATGTATGCGAAAGGAGGGAATTGTTATTTAAACGATTCTCTTCTTTCATTTATAACTTCCGAAAGGAGGTTAATTGTTAGAGCAGGTGATTTAATTGAGTAAGTCAATTAAATTTGAAAATGAAGTATATTGGGATACAAGTTCCATAACACATAATAAAGAATTGTTAAGTACTAAAGTTATTAATAGTAGTGGAAATGGTTGGATAAAGTATGAAGATGGCACTATGATACAATATGACAATTTTACATATAGTGGTGCAACAAATGTAGCTTTGCCTTATGGAGGGTATAGAACCTTAGGAAGATTGGTAACATTACCCACCAGTTTTTTAAATACAAACTATTTTATAATCGCTAGTGTATCATCCGATTTAAATAATTATGGATTTTGTGTAAATAAAACTGAAATTACTAAAAATTCCTTTAATGGATTTTGGTGGACAATAAATAAAAATTCAACGAATCTTACCCATTCCATAGATTATCTTGCAATAGGAAAATGGAAATAATATCTCAATAAACTCTAACAAAAAAATGAAATGAGTGAAAGTATAAAATTAGGTAATGATAAATATTGGGATAGTAGTGCAGTTACACACGAAAGAACAAGTTTAAAAGATGTATTGAATGGTCTGGGCTTTGCTCAAAGTTCATCTCAAAATAGTGTTACATATAGTGTAACATCATCTTGGACTTGGAAAAGTGTAGCAAATAATATAACGGTTGAAGAAGATGGTTATTATCTTTGTTTATATAATTCGTGGCCAAGTAGTACTCTTGGAACTGAAATGGATTTACGTTTCACAAAAAATGGTGGATTAGGAGGAAATGCCGGTAATGCTTTAGGAAATAAGGGCGTTGCAATGGATGTCATGAGTTTAGCAAAGGGTGATGTTCTTGGGGTTTCAATGCAAACATCTGGAGTGGGTACAATAACCATATATTACCCATATATAATTATAATAAAAGTATCTGCATAACTAATATTTAATAAATCGTTTAAATAACGAAAGTTATGGCACAATCAATTAAATTAAAAGATAATACATTTTGGGATAGTTCGGCTGTATCTCATAATGAAAAGAAATTAAGTGATATTTTGGATGTAGGATATTGTCAAATGTCAGTGAATGGAACTAAAACATGCACTTCAAATACTGACACAATCATTACTAATTTCTATAGTCCAATTAGTTGTGGTGGTTTTGAAGCAGACACAACGAATGGAAGATTAGTAATACCAGTGGGAACAAAAACAATTGAAACATCAGGAATGGTTTGTGGAAACGGGTATGCAGGCGTAAGCTTAAAAATAACAGATGAAGCCGGTACAGAATATACAGGTTATACTAGACAAGCAACTGGTATTTTAGTTCAAACATCTGGTAATGGCTATTGGAAGCATTCATTACCAAGCACAATAATAGAATTAGATACAACCAAAAAATATTATATTTATCTAGTAGTGAGTGGTTATAATCAAACATTTACAATAAATAACGGTTTTGGTAGTTCATCATTTATTAAGGCTAAAAAAATAAGATAGAAAGGATAAAAAATGGAAATATTAAAAAAATTAAAAGAACACTGGAAGCTCATATCCAGTTTTATTATTGCTATTTGGGCAGTATTTGCGTTTTATCAAAGTTATTTAAATGATAATGAAGAAATACTTGAAAGACTAAATACAACACAACAAATGGCTTTAAAATCGGTAATCTGGAATGATAGTATTCCAGTACCAGAAAGAATAAGTTCTTGCGATGTTTACTTGTCTGCTGGATATAATTCACTTACAAAAAAACATTGTGAGAAATTAGTTTCAGAATTTGGAAAGGAGGAATAATTGCATGAAAAAAGCATGGAACGATTTAAAATCGTTTGTAACCGTTACAATGATACTTATATTATTCGTAATAGTAGTAGCAGACCTATGTGGAGCTACTTTAACAGATAATATTCTTATACTAGTTACAAACTTGATAACAGCGGTATTTACATATTATTTTACAAGAAAAGATAAGGAGGAATAAAATATGTATGATTTTACAAAAGCTTCAGACCTAGTAAAATGGGTCGAAGAACAATACAAAAATAAAAACAGATATAAAAGTGGGGGAATAGGAAGATACGATTCTGATGGTACTAGGCAATTTGACTGCTGTGGTCTTTTCAAATGTTTTATGTGGCATGACTATAGTACTAATAATGCTAAATACTATGGTAAAACACAAAAAGATTTATCTTGTGAGGGTTTACTTGCAGAAGCTAAAGAAAAGGGCGATATCTCAACTATTCCTGAAATACCTGGTGTACTAGTTTATATGAAGGGACACATGGGAATTTATATTGGAAATGGTCAAGTAATCGAATCTACCGCAGCAAAATTTGATGGTAAGAACGGGAAGATATACAAGACTTATTTCAAAGGAAGTGGCAAAGGTTGTGATGGTAAAAGAGCTACATGGACTAAATGGTTCAAAAGCCCTTATCTTACTTATAATGAAGAAATTAAACCAGCAGAACCTACTAAAGAAGAGACAACTAAAGATAATTTTCTAGGTGCTAGAGGATATATCAAATTGGGTGATAAAAGTGAAAGTGTTGGCAAAATCGCTGAGTTTATGTATAAGACATTCCCACTTTATACTTCAAAAAATGCTTTAGGCAATTACTATGGAAAATATATCCAAGCCTCAATTAAAGAGTTTCAAAAGCGAACTGGGCTTGAAGTTGATGGGTGCGTAGGACCTATCACTCTAAAAATGCTAGTTAAGTATGGTTTTAAATATTAAAAAGTACTCAGTCAATGACTGAGTCTTTTTTTTGTGCAGCTTTTTTAGTTCGACAAATTTTGCATATTTCATATGGTATATTAGAGGAGAAAGGAGCTGTTTTTCTTGACAATGATAAAAAAGATAGTACAATATATATTTACACGGGCGGGGAGTTTGTGGTATGATTTTAGTAAGATAGGGTGTAGAAAAATGAAAAAGATAGGTATTTTGGAAGCAAAGGATTTAGCATGCTATATTAAGAGAGAATATAGTGAGTTTTCTCAAAACACTAGAGAAATTACTCCAATAAAAATGCAAAAAGCATTATATTTTTGCTTTGCATATTGGGCTGGCTTTGTAAATAAAGGAAAAATAGACCAACAAATTTCAAAAGAAGAAAATGCAGTTCTTTTTGCGGATAAAATTGAGGCTTGGTCTTTCGGACCTGTAGTACCGAATGTTTATTTCAATGAACGAGATGCAATGTTCTTTAGAAAGAAAAGCCAAGAAGAAGAGGCTGTTAATAGGGTTAAAGTTATTTTTGAAGAAAAACCAATGTTAGCAGATACTATCAATTCTGTTTTAAGTGATTTATTTGAAATTAGTGATTTCAAATTAGTTAGTAGATCTCATATGGATAAATCTTGGCAAAACCATTATAATCCAACTTCAAACAAACATAATGAAGAAATCCCAAAAGAGGAAATTATAAATGAGTATACTACAAAAGAATTTAATTAACAACAAAGGAATACTTAAAAAAAATATGTTTGGAGAACCTGAACCAAATATATTTTTTCATGATGATATAAAGTCAACAAATATTCCAGAAGAGTATTTTACTAATTATATTGATAATAAAAAGTCTCCGATGATAGATTTTCTTAAAAGGGAGCGAAGAAGATTTTTAAAAAAACAAGTTGATATTGACCAGGAGTACGATATTAAAAATATAGAGAGAACTAAAGAACAGAAAAAAGTTGATAAGATATTAAAGAATACTTTAAATATGGGAAGTATTCCAATATTAACATTATTTAGACTAAAATCTACAAATAATCCTGGAGTACAGTTTTTCTTTTTAGATGATTTAAAAGGAAATTATAAAGTGCTTTTTATTGATATTTATCATCTAGTTTTACCAGCACCAGATAAATCTCATGGGGAAAAATTTCTTGATCCTAAAAAGAAGTATAATGAACACAGATTGGCAAGATATTGTATTTCCAATATATTTCATAAATAATTACATCTAAATATATTAATAAACTAAGGGAGTTGTTTATATTGACTTTGATAAAAAAAGTGATAAACTATATATTTACAACACCACAAAAATTGTGGTATGATGTAAAAAATAAAGGTAGAGGTGATATCAAAATGAACAATAATGATAAATTAGATGCTAGAACTTTAGCATGTTATATAAAAGAATATTATAAAGTGAAATTTTCTAATGAAGAAATATCTCCAATAAAATTACAAAAAGCATTATACTTTTGCTTTGCTTATTGGGGTGGATTTATAAGAAAAAACAACTCTTTTAGTGATGAAACAAAAGAAGTTACATTTAATTATGATGAAATTTTATTTCCTAATAGTATAGAAGCTTGGGTATATGGTCCTGTTGTACCTGATGTTTATCACGAAAAAAACTTAGATAAATATAAAGAAAAAGATACATTTAATGGGGAAAAATATATGGAAGAATTTATTAATAATGTTTTAGATGATGTTTTGAGTGCTAATGATTTTAAACTTGTGGATGTCTCACACCAAGATAAATGTTGGCAAAGGAATTTTAAGCCAAAATCAAAGTTTCATAATTGTGTGATTCCGCCAGAAGAAATAATAAGTGAATATGTGCAATAAAAACCAAAAAAACTTGATTTTTTTTAAAAATAGTATATAATAGTCATTACAAATTTGTAATTGATTTACATTTTTGTGTTGCATTTCTTTGTGAAATGTGTATATAATAATATTAGGAGAAATACATCGTTCTATCTCCAAATTATCGTTTAAGGACAAAAAAGAGACACATTTAGTTGTTCGTTGCTAGGTGTTTCTCAGTCCATATTGCTTGTTTAAAAAAACAAAAAAAGAGATATATTCTTTCGGCTAGATGTATCTCCACTCTTTGGAAATTGCACCTATCTATAGGTGCTATTTTTTATTGATGACAACAGCAACAGCTATTACAAGTAATAGCACGATTACTAGAATTAAAAATGTAAATATCAAATATTCCATCTTTGTGGCTTCTAAAATTATATGTCTGCATAATACATCACCTCCTTGAACATATAAAGTTCGTGGAGGTACACCTATAAAATATATCTCTAATCGACATTATAATACAAATTAATAAAATTTACTAGTAATTATTTGTAATTTCTTTTGAAAATTTCAACAAAACTTAGTTCAGGATAAGCCTGTTCAAAAATGGCTTGTCCTTTTTCGTGCCAAACATTCTGCAATTCCTTATTTTTATGTATCTCTCGGTGGCATTCTATACAAAGTGGTATAACTAACCCATACTTTATAGAAAGTTGCCTATTTCGCCCAAAAAACACCTCATGCAGGTTGTCTCGTTTTCTACCACAAATAATGCAATGGTCTAAATCTTCGGTAAATATACTTGTTCTATTAGTTTCTGCTTTAGCTAATTTATATGTTCTTTTCTTTATAGGTTTAGTTTCTTTATATTCAATAGTGCTGCATTCTTTGCAGAATAGGGATACCTCTTTTTTATACTTTGTACAATACCCGTATTTATTATATTTTTTTGTTCTTGTTCTATAATATTTACAATTCATAATATCATTTACATCGTGTGTGTACATATTCTTCTGTGGCTATATCGTTAAGTAAGGCTCTTCCTTTTTCATCTGGCATAGTAAACTTTTGATGGAAATATCTAAGTGTAGCACCAAGTTCTCCGGCGAATCCTCCAACTTGTGTAATTATAAGTTTAGCCATTTTTAAATTTTTTTTTGTAACACTAATTGGATATGATAAATGCTTTACATACTTAAACATATTTCGTGCCTCCTTCATTTTCCCATGGCCATGGATTGTTTATCCATTCAAACTTTGTTAACGAATCGCTTTCTTTTACTTCAAGTGGGCCATAGCATTTAATATAGTTACTTTCCTTTTCACATATTTTTTCGGTTAGTTCTGTAAACTTTTTAAGCATTAAAGTATCCTCTGGATGTAAATCTAAGTATAAATTTAAATCATTAATGGCAAAAGATAAAGCCATTATTTCAATAAGATGTTTTTCCTTTTCATTTGTTGCGATGACATCACAAGCTTTATAATTTTTATATTCTTCATATTCATCCTTGAACATATTTCCTTTGATAAAACCATCATATACGGATGTAAGCATGTTTGTTTTATCAAATTTTACTTCTTTTGGTATTGTAAAACCAAAGAAATCTAAATTTTCGTCAAATAACATAAAATTTTTCCTCCCTATTTTATAGTATGTTTTACCTATTTATATGGCATGGGTAAAATAATTAGAAAATTTATATTAAATTTTATGTCAAATTCCTTCTAATTGATTGACAATTACCCTGTTTTATTTTAAAATTATTATAAGGATAGGTAAGATACATATGGATAAATTACGCGTAAAAATAAAGAAAATCCTAAATAAAGATATAACCCATCTTTTAAATAAATATAAAATCCTACTTGTAAGCATTGCCATAGTAGTTGTTTTGGCGTGTGTAGGATTAATAGTTTCATATGCATTTTACCAAGTTATAGATACTAATCCAGTTGTTTTAACAACTACTCCAGAGATTCCTGATTTAGATGTCAAGGTAATGGCAGAAGATAGGGATACTAATGGTAATGGGGTAGGTTCTTATTCTGTTTATCCCTACATACCAAAGGCAGGATATAAGTATAATTCTACCAAGAGTTACTGTACTAATGGTGCTACGATAACTTACGATTCTACAAACTATGATGCTGTAATTGATGCTACTAGTCATGATGTTTGTTATTTGTATTTTGATTCCACAGCTAGTTTGGATATAACTTTGGAAGTTTACGCTGAAAATGTTAATAGTGATGGTGAAGGTAATGGTGAATATACAAAGCTTGAAACAACAACTCTTCCATCAGTAGGGTATGAATTTAATAGTTCTAAATCTTATTGTGTGTATGCAAGTGACCCTGATACTGTAGTTGCTGATACTACGGTAACTTATAGTTCTGAAAAACAAAACTTTACGGTAAATGCAGCGAAGAAAGGTGCTATATGTAAAGCTTATATGGATGCAATGGATGTTGATATTCAACTTAAATTGTATGTTCAAACTAAGAAAGGCTCTACTACTTATGTAGAGGTTGATACAATACCTACGAACAGTTATTATGTTTTAAAATCAAATTCAGCATGTACCGGTTCATCCACCATGACAATAAAAAATCAACAGGTTATAATTGCTGCTACAAGTAGAACTAGCTGTGTAGCATATTTAGATGTTTCTTCGGGGCCAATAATTGAAAGTATGAAAGTTAGTCCTAGTTCTTCTACGGCAACTATAACACTAACAGACAGTAATTTAGGTACAACACCAACAACATATTATTATTCTAGCGATGGTGGTGTAACTTATACATCTAGTACATCAGCGTCAAAAACATATACTGGATTAACTAGTGATACAACTTATACTTTTAAATGCTATTCTGTTGATGCATCAGGTAATGCTTCGAGAATAATGACTACAGAATCTTATATTTTGGATAAACCATTTGCTTATCAAAATTCATCACAATCGTTTAATATAACAGAATCTGGTTATTACAAAATGCAAGTTTGGGGAGCACAAGGTGGCTATCGTTCATCAACAACTTATGGTGGTCTTGGTGGATATTCAGAAGGTATTGTTTATTTAAATGCTGGTGATACACTTTATGTTCATACTGGCGGAGCTGGTGGTTCTGGTACATCTGGTTGTGGTTCAACTATCTGTGCTGGTGGATATAATGGTGGTGGCTATCGTTACAAATATTATGGCGGTGGCGGTGGAACTGACTTCCGCATTAATACAGATTCTCTTTATGCAAGAGTGATTGTTGCCGGTGGCGGCGGCTCTGATGGTGCTACAGCTAAATATGGTATGTATGGTGGTGGTACTACAGGTGGTTCAAGCACAGAAAGTTACACAGCAAATTCTGACTATTGTGGAAAAGGTGGAACTCAAACATATTCTGGTTATTCAACTGCTTATACTATAACAACACAAACAACAACAGGATTAGCTTCAAACACAACAGCTAATTATGCCGGTGGCTTTGGTTTCGGTGGCGGTGGTGTTTACCTAAGTGATGGTTATGGCGGTGCCGGCGGCGGTGGCTGGTATGGTGGTTCAGGTAGTGTTCCAAATGGTTCTTCAGATGATGACCGTGGTGGCGGTGGTGGCTCTGGATATATCTATACATCAAGTACTGCTGCAAACTATCCAACTGGTTGCTTACTAAATAGTTCATACTATTTAGCTAGTGCTTCAACAGTTGCTGGTAATACATCATTTACATCACCTAGTGGTGGTACAGAAACTGGACACTCTGGAAATGGATATGCCTACCTAACATATGTAGGAGAAAGTTTGGAGTAAATTATGAAATGCAATAGATGTGGAAATCCCCTTCCTAGTGAAGGGATGGTATGTAAGTTCTGTGGAGCTTTGATGAATCAAAACCAAGTTAATTATCAAAATAAAATGAAGGATAAGGATAATAAAAGAATTGTTCTTTTAAGTGAAAAATATGGTCATCAAAATAAGATAGAATATAATGATGTAAAAGAAAACAAGGTGTTGGGTATTGTAATTATTGCTGTTGTATTATTAATTTTGATACTTTTGGCTATACTATTATATATATAAGGATGTGTTTAATATGTTTATTTTATGCTTAAAAATATTTTTTGCTAGAATTATTGATGTATCGCTTGGTACGATAAGAACTGTCTTAGTTGTAAGAGGTCGAAGATTTACTCCGGCCTTTATTGCTTTTTTTGAAGTTCTTATATGGTTTTTAATAGCAAGGGAAGCTTTAACTACGGATGTAACTTCAATTTTAATACCAATTTGTTATGCGGGTGGATATGCAACAGGTACATATATTGGGGGATTTATTTCCAATAATTTGGTAGATGGCTTAATCGGGGTTAATGTGACTACGAAAACAAGTAAGTCTAAGAAAATGCTTTCTGAAATTAGAGAAGCAGGTTTTGGAGTATCGGCAATTGATTTAAAAGATCCTCAGGATGATGATGCTAAAACAATGCTTATTGTTCAGCTTAATAAGTCAAAGTTGAAGGCACTAACTCATATAATTAGAAGTAATGATCCTGATGCTTTTGTGGTTATAAATGAAACAAAATACACTCAAAATGGAATTATTAAATAAAAAAAGCATATATTTTATCGAAAAGTACTTGTAAAGTGCTTTTATTTTTGGTAGAATTTTAAGTGCTGTAAATGCAAATATTAAACATTGATATGGATTAAGCCATCGAGTGCCGAAGAGGTGTTGGGTTAAGTTGAAGTATCAAGAAGTTGAAAACGAAGGAGGGAATAATTTATGGCAGTAGTTTCTATGAGTTATTTGTTAGAAGCTGGAGTTCATTTTGGTCATCAAACTAAAAGATGGAATCCTAAAATGAAAGAGTATATTTTTACATCTAGGGATGATATTTATATCATTGATTTAGAAAAAACAAAAGCTTGTTTAGAAGCGGCTTATGAAGAAGTTAAGACTATTGCAAGTAATGGTGGTAAATTCTTATTCGTAGGTACTAGAAAACATGCACAAGAAGTTTGCTTAGAAGAAGCAACAAGAAGTAATTCTTACTATGTAACTGAAAGATGGCTAGGTGGTACGCTTACTAATTTCAGAACTATCAGAAGAAGAGTTAAACGCTTAGAAGAAATTGAAGCAATGGAAGCAAACGGAACTTTTGATTTACTTCCTAAAAAAGAAGTGATCGGACTTAAAAAAGAATATGAAAAATTAAATAGGGTATTATGTGGTATTAGAGAAATGGATAAACTTCCTCAAGCACTAATTATTGTAGATCCTAAGAAGGAATACAACGCTATTAAAGAAGCTAGAAAGTTAAACATTCCTGTATTTGGTGTTGTGGATACTAACTGTGACCCAGATGATGTAGACTTTGTTATCCCAGGTAATGATGATGCTGTAAGAAGTATTAAAGTTATGCTTGGAGTTTTAACAAATGCTATTTGTGAAGCAAGTGATCTTCCACTTGATGATTATGTAACTGAAGATGATAAAAAGGTAAGTGAAAAACAAGAAGTTAAGGAAACTAAAACTGAAGAAGTTAAAGTATCTGATGAAGTTCTAGAAGAAATGAAAGAAATGGAAAAAGCTGATGAACTTGAAGGAAAGACACTTTCTGATTTAAAAAAAATAGCTAAAGATGCTGGTATCAAGGGATACTCAACTATGAAAAAAGAAGAATTAATTACAAAATTAAGTGAATAAGGAGGATAATAATGGAAGTAACTGCAAGTATGGTAAAAGATTTGCGTGAAGCTACTGGTGCAGGCATGATGGATTGCAAAAAAGCTTTAGCAGAAACTAATGGTAATATGGATGAAGCTGTTAATTATTTAAGAGAAAAAGGTATTGCTAAGTCTGCGAAGAAAGAATCTAGAATTGCTGCTGAAGGTCTTGCAAATATTTATGTAGATGGTAATAAAGCTGTTATTTTAGAAGTAAATAGTGAAACAGACTTTGTTAGTAAAAATGAAGAGTTTAAAGAAATGATTAATACAATAGGTAAAGCTTTACTTAATAGTGATGTTAAGACAGTTGAAGAAGCTAAAGAATTAGCTACTGATGAAGGTACTATTGAAGAATTAATTGTTAGTAAAACTGCTAAAATTGGTGAAAAATTATCTTTAAGAAGATTTGAAATTCTAAATAAGAGTGATGATGAATCATTTGGATCATATATCCATATGGGTGGTAAAATTGCGGCTCTAACTGTTGTTAAAGGGGCAAGTGAAGATGTTGCAAAAGATGTATCTATGCAAGCTGCTGCTATGAAACCACTTTATCTAAATCCTAGCGATGTTCCTGCTGATGTTTTAGATAATGAAAAGAATGTTTTAAAAGAACAAGCTATGAATGAAGGCAAACCTGCTGATATTGCCGAAAAGATGGTTCAAGGTAGAATTCAAAAATTCTATAAAGAAATATGTTTAGCTGAACAACCATTTATTAAAGATGGTGATGTCACAGTTGCTAAGTATGTCGCTAATAATGGGGGAGAAATACTTAAAATGGTTCGCTATGAAGTTGGTGAAGGTATGGAAAAAAGAAATGATAACTTTGCTGAAGAAGTAATGAACCAAGTAAAAGGTAACTAAATATAAAAAGCCACATAAAGTGGTTTTTTCTTTGGGAAAAAGCTTGTATATATTATTATAATATGATACTATATATTAGCTGGAGGTGCTTATGGACTTAGAAAATCTAGTTAATAGAACTAATATAACATCTTTTGTAAATACAACGGACATTGTTCAGGGAAAAAATTATGATGCTAATAAAATAACTTTTCTTAAAGAAAAGGAAATTGTTGGTTTTGGGGGCAAAGTAAATTATTATTGGTATGAAGTAATTGATGAAGATAAGCCTACTTATTATGATGTATCTTTAATTGTTGAGAATAATAAAAAGCTTTTAAGAACTTTATGTGATTGCCGAGATTATAGAACTAAGCATAGTTGTAAGCATATAGCTACGACTATTATAAATAACTCTGAAAAAATGTTTGGTAATGTTTTTGTAAACATACCTAAATTATCAAATGAAATCTTAAAAAAATTTATATCTAATGAAGAAAACATAATTAAGAAAGAATTAAATGTTAATTTGGTAATAGATGTTTATGAAAGAGATGATACTTATAGTTATTACTATTATAATAATTCTTTGGTGAGTTCTATTAAAATAACTCTTGGGGAAAATAAAATGTATGTTCTAGGTAACCATGCCTCTTCTTTTAGATATGCTTATGAAACTGGTAGAGGTGAAGTTTATTTTGGCAAAAGTTTTACTTATAATCCGCAGAAATATTACTTAGATAGTAATGCAGAAACTATTATTAATGCTTATTTTAGTTTATATGAAGATATAAGATATAATTACATTTCACCAGGAGATTTAAAAAAGTTTTTAAACAAAATTAAAAATGTTAAATTTGTAATTAATGACTATAAAATTGATGGTATTATCGAAGGTTTTCCGGTAGATACTAATTTAGTTAAAAAAGATAATAATT
>CAVGEW010000023.1:12303-17828 GCA_963628465.1 Agathobacter sp.
GAATTGGACTTTGATTTAGATAACGTAGTAACTTTGATTAATGATGATTTTGAATATTTATTTTATAAGGGTAAGTTATATCATTTATCTTTTAAAGAACAAGATTTATTGCAAGAACTAAAGAAAAATGAAATTAGTAAATTGTATATAGCTAAGGATAACCTTGAGTATTTTAATAAAGGATTACTTAAAATGGTTAGAAAGAATTTAAAAGTAGATGCTTCTGTAGATGATATTGTTTTACCTAAGGAAATAAATACAAAATTATATTTTGATATAAGAAATGATTATGTCTTAGCTAACATAGTTTTTAACTATGATGAAAAAGAAATAAATTATTTTGATAAAACTAGCGGTGTTCTAAGGGATGATGGATTTGAAAATAACGTCTTAAATGACCTATATAAGTATGGTTTTGTAATAGATAAAGATAAATTAGTTCTTAGAGATGTTGAACTGCAAGTAGAATTTATGGAAGATGGTCTAGAGACTTTAGCTAGTAAATATGAAGTGTTTACAACGGAAAAGTTTAAAAATATTAAAGTTAAAAAGAAAACTTCTGTATCATCTATGTTTGGTATTGGTCAAGATAATATATTAAGTTATAACTTTAATCTTGGTGATATTAATAGTAGTGAACTTGTTAATATTTTTGAAAGTATGAAGAAAAAAAAGAAATACTATCGTCTTAAAAATGGGGATATTCTTAATCTGGAAGATGATGCTTTACAAGAACTTGCAGATTTATCTGAAGATTTGGAACTTACTGATGAAGAAATTATTAATGGAAAAGGTAGTATTTCAAAATATAGAGCTATTTACTTAGATAGTTTAAAGAAAACTAAGTATAATATTATTTCGACAGATAATTTATTTGATAACTTTATTAATAATTTTTATGAGTATAAGGATAGTAACCTAAGTTTAGATGATACAAGTATTTTAAGAGATTACCAATTAACTGGAGTTAAATGGCTATATAATTTAGCTAAGACTGGTTTTGGAGGCATTCTTGCCGATGAGATGGGACTTGGTAAAACTATTCAGGTTATTTATTATATTAAACAAATGCTTAAAGATAATCCTGATGCTAAGTTTTTGGTGGTAGTGCCAACTTCACTTGCTTACAATTGGGAACATGAATTTGAAAGCTTTGGTAAAGAAATAAAAAGAGTTATTTGTGTTGGTTCTAAAGAAAAAAGACATAACATTTTAGATAATTTAAGTGATGTGAATGTTGTGGTAACAACCTATGGTATATTAAGGGAAGATGAATCTTGTTATGAAAATCTGTATTTTAATACGATGATTATCGATGAAGCACAAAATATAAAAAATAATCATGCAGGTATAACTAAAGTTGTTAAGAAAATTAAAGCTGAAACTAAATTTGCATTAACAGGTACGCCACTTGAAAATTCTATTTTGGAATTATGGAGTATATTTGATTATATTATGCCTGGTTATTTGGCAAATTTAACTAAATTTCAAAGTAAGTATAAAATAAAAGATTTTGATGAAAATAGTGAAATCTTAATAAAGGGGTTAAGTAAGCAAATAAATCCATTTGTTTTAAGAAGAAAAAAGAGTGATGTTGTTAAGGAATTACCTGAGAAATTAATAAATGATATTTATATTGATTTAAAAGATGAACAAAAGAAGTTATATGTTGCAGAGCTTAACCGAGTTAAAGAAGAGATGGATAAAATTATTGAAGAAGGGGGTATGAATAAAGCTAGATTCTTGATACTTCAACTTCTTACTAAATTAAGACAACTTTGTATTGAACCTAGTATAGTTTATGAAAATTATAAAGATGGCTCTAATAAGATTGACCAACTAGAAAGTATTGTCAATGAGTATACGAAAAATGGTCATAAAGTGTTAATATTTTCTTCTTTTCGAACGGCTTTAAATATTGTTAAAGATAGATTAGAAAAATCTAAAATAAAAACATATATGATTGATGGTTCTGTGCCAGCGAAAGCTCGGATGGAGATGGTTGATAATTTCAACCAAAATGATGACGTTAAAGTATTTTTGATTATGTTAAAATCTGGGGGAACTGGTCTTAACTTAGCTTCTGCTGATGTGGTTATTCACCTTGATTTATGGTGGAATCCTCAAGCTGAAAATCAGGCAACAGATAGGGCTCACCGAATTGGGCAAACAAATACGGTTGAAGTAATTCATTTAATTACTAAGGGCACTATTGAAGAAAAAATACTTGAACTTCAAAATAAAAAGAGAATGTTAAGTGATAAGTTAATTGATGGAGAAACTAGGGATAAAAATATTATATCTAAACTTACTAAAGAAGATATTGAAAAACTACTTTCGTATGAAAATAGTGATTAAAAAAAGAAATGCTAATTTAGTTCACGAACTAAATGCATTTCTTTTTCGTTGGGCATTAAGTTTTCTAAAAGCTGATACTCTATAGCTAGATTAAGAGCCATTGTCACAAGAACTTCCTTAGCTTTAGTATAGTCACTTGATACAATTTTTTCATAACCATCCGGAAGCATAAATGTTTTTTTGTTATGTTCATCAATCTTTATTTTATCTACTTGTGAGGGATGAATTTTATAAATTCGATTGTGAAGTCTTGGTGCGGCTACAAATAGGGTTAATTTATTAATTGGGTCTATCACAAGCTGAGTGCCTGCAAAGCCGGGGGACATAAAAGCTTTACCTGATAAAGGAGGATAAACCGATAAAAAATCTGGGCAAGGCTGTTTTAAATAAACTAAAGAACCATAAAACCTTGTATAGCCATCTTTGTCTTTAAAACCAGTCTCTGTCTCACTTATTGAATATAGACTTTCTTTGGTAATTAGTTCTTCATTTATTAAGGCATTTGCAAATTTTATCATATCATTTTTATCAGAAAAGAAACCCGCATGACCTGGGGATATACCATTTTCATGACCTAAAGCTCTTGCTTTTGGGTCATGGACTGTTCCTGGATGATTATCATATCTTGTAAATACTAAACCTTTTTCATTTACAATACTTGAATAATTTTCGTTTGCAACTTTTGGTGTTTTTTCCTTTGGAACATTTAAGAAAGTATTTATCATGTGACATTTTTTAAATATGGTTTCATCTAGGTATTCATTAAATTTCATTTTGGTTACTTTTTCTATTACAACTCTTAGAATCATAGCGCCGACATCTGTATAAGCGTTTTGAATAGGTTCTTCACTTATATAAGATTTTTGTAGTATCTCGAGAGCTTCTTTTTCACTTGATGCATTATCTATCCGTATTGGGGTTTTAACATTCACTCTAAATTTAAGTAAATCATATATTGTTGTTTCTTTTAAATTTTCAAATTCCGGGGCATATTTGGTAATGGGCGCAAATACATCAATTAGATTATTTTCTTCAAGACTTAAAATAGCTATAGTAGTAAATATTTTTGAGGTAGATGCTAAATCAAATATTGTATCTTGTTCTATTGGAAGTTCTTCATTTATAAACTTATTATCTTTTAAAACTACTTCTTGTCTATTTCCACATAATATTGTATCTCTATTTTTAAATGTCCCAAAATCTAAGATAATTCCTGGAGTTATTTGAGTATAATTTACAAAATTATCTATGAGTTCTTTTAAACCGCTTTGTAAAAATAGTTTGTATCTTAAAGTACTTAAACTAGCATTTTCATTGTCTTTGATTAATTTTAAAACAGGTTTCAAAAGGTTTTCATAGTCTTTTTTCTCATATATTCCTTGAAGACAAGGTATATTAGTTTCCATTTGATTCTTATAAAGTTGGTTTATATATTTTTTGTAATTCATTTAATGTTTCTCCTTTAAGATAATTTTATTATATTAAATTGTAAATTATTTGTCAATTTATAAAAATTTGTGTTATACTTATGTCGACAGTGTGAAAAGTTTTATGGAAAACTAGTCATACTAGATAAAAATGATATTAAGGTGAAAACCTTGATATAAATCTATCAAAAAAAGATAGAAAAATGATCTTTGAAAATAGAATTAATAAAAAAAGGCATGAAGAAAACAAGTTAAGTATATAATTTTTTAAAAATTTCAACTTAACAGTATAAATCAGAATATTTATAGCCTAGATTCAAAAGTTCAATCCATTTATTAGGCATATTAGAAATACCTTTAAGTTCTTCCAACTCTACAGGTGTTTTCCAATCTAATGCACTATTAGGTCTTAAAAAGTTATTATAAGTGGCAAATAAGACCATATAACTATTGGCATTATCAAGAGAAGTAAATCCACCTTTAGGGCGGTAGTAATGCTTTAAAGTACGATTAAAACGTTCTATGATTTGCTTTTGGCTTCTATATTCTTTAGAAGTTTCATCTTTATTTGTAAGTCCAATAACCTGATAAAGTTTAAATGGCAAACCATTTTGACACCAAAATTGAACTGCTACATTGTAAATAGGGTTACCATCAGAAATTACTTTCAAAGATTCTGGTAATGTGTCATATTTAACTAATGTTGAATAAGCGGCTTTAATAGAAGATAATGAATCTCGTTTTTCGTAAACTCTATAAGAAGTAACAATTTTTTTAATCGCATCGAAGTAAAAGAAAATATAGTTAGTTTTACCAAGAATTTTAATATAAGTTTCATCGGCCGCGATAGTGTCAGATAATTCATACGGGTAGAATTCAAGCACAGGATGAACAATAGATGAAGCAGCTTTACAGTAATTTTCAACAGTTTTATAGGAAATATAAACTTCATGAATATCTTTTAAAATAGAAGCAGTTTGCCTATAGGAGAGACCATAATTAACATGATAGGTAAGACATAAACCAATAATATATTGAGAAGAGTAAGCTCTTGATATATCTATTGGAGACTGAATAAATTCACGATAGTCTTTAGTAAGAGTTGGAAGATCTATATTAAATTTACGATAGACATATCTAAGTTTGAATTTTTCGGGATGTTCTTTAAAAAGTTTAGTATCATGTGCATTCATTGAAGACTTATTTTTAAGATAAAAAGGACAATTATCATTCTTACAACGATAAACATCAAAGTCATCTCTATGATGATAAAGATTAAGTTGATATTTACAATGAGGACACTTTAAGATAACATCTTTATCCTTATTAGGATTAGTAGAAAAAATATAAGAACAAACTTTACATTCAAATTGATTTTGTTTGCCAGTATTATCATAAAGATAATCTTTAGGAGCACCACAACAAGGACATTTAACATTGATAGTGATGTTTTTACCATTACGACGTTTAATTGGTTTGATGTTATTATCTTTGATAAGTTGTTTGTAATCTTTGTGTTCAATTTTAACAAAAGGTTCAATAATAGCAGGTTCATCAACATTAAATAAACGATATTTAATGTTTTCTGGTTTATCATCAAGATGATCAACCTCATCAACTTTAATGAACTTTGAAAGAAAAATGATAATTTTCCAAATAAATTTATTAATTCTATTTAAAAATTTAATAAAAAGTGATATTATTTTAGACATGACATATACCTCGTTTCTATGTTCTAAA
>CAVGEW010000024.1:0-626 GCA_963628465.1 Agathobacter sp.
ATAATATAATTTATTAAAATTTATCTAAATTTATCTAAAAATTATCCTTTGGGTAGTTGAATGGGTAGTTGAATTTAAAAAGTCTAATAAGCAAGATTATGTACTTATTAGACTTTTTTTAATTAAGTTTATACCCTAATTTTTCTAATTCCATTATAGCGATAGCAGATAATTCTTTTTTAGATAATTTATCAATATCAAAAAACTCTGCGCTAAGTGAATCATCATTTACTTCATCTACTTTTACTTCCTTCTTAATTTCATTATTGTAATTTGAAACTTTAAAGAAAATACCAGTATGGTGTACTTTCACTAAAATATCTTCTTTAAATTGCCATTCAAAAGCAACAGAATCGGCATCAAATAATTGACAATCAACTACCTCTATACCAACTTCCTCCATTAGCTCTCTTTTCAAAGCATCTTCTGGTCTTTCACAAAACTCTATTGTTCCACCTGGTAAATCTAGTTTTCCATCATAAGGACCTCCAAATTTTTTAATAAGTAAAATTTTACCGTCTTGAATAACTAAACCATAAGCCCCTAATTGTTTAAATTCTTTCATCTATCTTTCCTCACTTTCTTATTTTTATTTTTAAACTAATATAATTATATCATATTTTTAA
>CAVGEW010000024.1:636-12052 GCA_963628465.1 Agathobacter sp.
ATTTTTAACCTAATTATATTAGTAAAAACTACTTTTTCTTTCTTAAAACATATCCATCGATTTCTTTATCGTTTTTATGATAACCTTCCCAGTCAAATTCTGTTATACTCTCATCACAATAGTTGCAAAATGGAGTGGAATTGTTTAACTTTTTTATAGCATCTCAACCACTAGATATGTCTGATAATTCTATGTAATCATCTCTTGAAACAACATAATTTGTACCATATCATTTATTTAAAATTTCTATCAATAAAGGGTAATAACATTTTCTATTTTTCCATCTCTCAAAAATCAGCAAAACCTTCCAATACATTCTTTACTTACTTTATCGCCATTGTTATTATTTTCTAATGTTAATCTAGTTTGAAATTTTTTTATTGGTTCAATCGGACTAAAGAAATCATCATTTATCAAATACGTAATTTTATTAGCATTTAATATACTTAATATTTTGTCTATTTTTTTGCTTGTAGGTTCATATAAGGAAATAGATATTATTATGTCGTTATCTACAAATGATTTAATTACTTTCTCATCTAGCTTATCTAACAATAAACCATTTGATACTACTACAATTTTAGTGTTTGGTAATATTCTCCTTGAAATATTTAATAATTCCGAAAAATTAGGATGTAATAATTGTTTTCCTCCTAAAATTCTAAAGTAATAGACATTAAATTTTTGTGATATTAATTTTATATCACGTTCATAATCAACCAAATCAACATATGGATTTATGTCAAGTTTTTAGACAATGTTAAATTAAAAGATTTAAGTGTCAAACGCTACGAATTATGGAGAAAAGAAATCAATAAATTTGATATTAGCACAGCATATAAAAATGATATACAAAAATTTATTAAAATAGTACTTAATTGGGGAAGTAAAATGTAAGATTTTGATTTTAGAAATTTTTATAATAAAATAACTAAATTTATTAATCATAATGAAATAAAAAAAGAAATGGACTTTTATACTCTAGAAGAATTTAAAAGATTTATAAGCAATGAAGATAATTTAAAATTCAAATGTCTTTATGAAACTCTATATTATTGTGGACTTCGTAGAGGTGAAGCTAGAGCATTGACTTGGAATGATATTAATTTTGAAGATAAAGAATTACGAGTAAATAAAAATATAGTTCAATTAGAAGGTGAAAACTCTCATAAATATATGGTAACGACGCCAAAAACCAAATCTAGTATAAGAACTATACCAATAGCAGAAACACTTTTAAATGACTTTAAAAGGCTATTAGAACAAGATAAAAAGACTTATGGATTTAAAAAAAGTTGGTATGTGTTTGGTACTGATATTCCGATTACTAACTGACGATTAAGAGATAGAAAAAATCAGTTATGCCAAAAAGCAAATTTAAAGCAAATTAGAATACACGATTTCAGACATAGTTGTGCATCGCTTTTAATTAATAGCGGTGCTACTATAAACGTTGTAGCAAAGTATTTAGGACACACAAAAATAGATGAGACATTAAATACTTATTCTCACCTATTTAAGAATCAATTAAACGAAATAATTAATATTATAGACAAACTAAATTAAAATGGGTACCTAATACATATATTAAAAGACATAAAGCCCTTATAAAACAAAGTATCCCAGCTTCTCAGCTGGGATTTCAGGGGGTTTGGTTGATCTCTTCACATTGAGATTCGTAAGAGAGACCAGGTTATTAGCATGAGTTGTATCATGCTAGTATAATCTTAATATTTTTTTTTGTGTTTGTCAATATGTTTTTCAAAACTTGTAGTAAAAATTTTGGGAGTTAGATTTTATAATCTTCAATTTCTGTTTTGGATTTGTGTGGTTCATCAAATAATAAACCCTCGTAATTTCTTTGTCTTAAGGCTTCGTATAACATGATAGCTACAGTATTGGAAAGATTTAAAGACCTAACATTATCTGTCATAGGCATTCGCATACATCTATCAATATGAGGTTTTAGTATTTCTTTGGGAATTCCTGTTGATTCTTTACCAAAGACAAAATATATGTTTTCTTTTTTGTTACTATAATTAAAATTTGAATGAGGTTTATGTCCATATCTAGTTAAAAAATAAAATGTTCCATCTTGGTTTTTGTTTAAAAAATCTTCCCAATTTTCATACACATACCATTTTAACTTATCTATGTAATTAACACCACTTCTTTTAAGATGGACATCATCTACTTTAAAACCTAGGGGTTTAATAAGATGTAAAGTAGTGCCTGTAGCTACGCAAGTTCTCATTATATTGCCCGTATTTTGAGGAATTTCTGGTTCATATAAAACAACATTTAACATAGTTTCACTCCTTTTAAAAAGGCCATTATTGGCCTTGATATTCGTATATATCTAGTAGTTTTTGAAAATCACTAGCATTAATTACATTGTTATCATTTCTATGAACAGTATTTACTACTTTACCATCTTTATAATATAGTATCACTGGTACTTTAGTAATTTTATCCGTTCCAAAAGCATTATTTAATCTAGTTAAGTAATTATCTTCATTTAACATGTCTTTGACATTTATATAATAGAAAGAATCACTTAATTTGTATTCATCTATGATTGTTTTTAAACCTGTTTCTAAAGTATATGTATCTTTGTTATCGGTATACGTAATTAATACAAAGTATTCATTTGGAGATTCGGTGAGTATTTGGTCTACTTCATCTAAATTTTTAATCTCTAAACTAACTGTTCCTGTGCTAAGTAGATAACTTGTATTATACTTTTCTGTTTCATTTAACTTATTAACACGATAGATATAAGTTATTGCTAGAATTAGTAAAAGAATACTTGTAATAATTATAAGTGTACTTTTTGATGTAAATATATTACTTTTAGATACTTCTGTTACTTCTTTTTTTACTTCCTTTTTGTTTGTAGTTTTTTTTGTATTTGTCATACACACCATACCTTTCATATATAATATAACATATTATTTTGGTTTTTTAAATATTTTTCTTATTCTTCTTCATCATTTTTTTCTAATTTTACTAAAACTTCACGCGGTTTTGAACCATTTTGAGGTCCAACGATGCCACGAGACTCTAATAAGTCCATCATTCTTGCTGCGCGATTATAACCAAATCTAAATCTTCGTTGAATTAATGATGCACTTATTTTACCAGTTTGAATTGCAAATTCTACAACATCGTTGTAAGCATCGTCATCTTCACCCCCTAGAGCAGAATTTCCTGAACCGCTTGATGTGTTTTGGCTGACATTTTCAAATTCTTTGTCATATTTAGCAGTTGCTTGATTTTTGCAAAAGTCAATTAATCTTTTTATTTCATCATCATTTATAAATGCGCCTTGAATTCTTGTCGGAGCTGATTCACCCATTGGAAAAAATAACATATCACCTTTACCTAATAGTCTTTCTGCGCCTCTTTGGTCAAGAATTGTTCTTGAATCTATTTGTGATGCAACAGCAAATGCAATACGTGATGGAATATTGTTTTTAATTAATCCAGTAATAACATCAGTTGATGGTCTTTGAGTTGCAACGATTAAGTGAATACCAGCTGCTCTAGCAAGTTGAGTAATACGAGTTATTGAATCTTCAACTTCTTTGGAAGCAACAAGCATTAAGTCGGCAAGTTCATCAATAATTACTACGATGTATGGCATTTTATTTTGAGGACTTTCGGGATGCTTTTTATTGTATTTGTCAATCATTTCGTTATAGCCCGTGATGTTTTTAACTTCTTTATCACTAAACGTTTGGAATCTATTATCCATTTCTGTTACAACTTTTTGAAGAGTTAGACTAGCTTTTTTAGGATCGCTTACAACTGGGCAAAGTAGGTGAGGGACACCGTTATAATTAGTAAGTTCAACCTTTTTAGGGTCAACAAGAACAAGTTTTACTTCATTTGGTTTATATCTCATTAAAATTGAGGCGATGATTCCATTAATGCATACTGATTTACCACTACCTGTAGAACCTGCGACAAGTAGGTGAGGCATTTTGGTTAAATCAAATACTTTTGGTGTACCCATTATATCTTTACCTAAAGCTGCGCATATCTTAGCGTCGCTTTTTAAATTTTGAGGACTTTCAAGTACTTCTCTTAGAGTAACGCTTGAAATTGTAGGATTTGGTATTTCAATACCTATTGTGCTTTTTCCAGGTATTGGGGCTTGAATAATTACATCTTTGGCAGCGAGAGCTAAAGCTATTTCTTTATCAATATTTAAAATTCTACTGACCTTTGTAGCAGGTGGAACTGTCAGCTCATATTCTGTGACCGCAGGGCCGATGTGAATTTCTACAACCTTGGCAGCGATGCCAAAATCTTTTAAAACTCTTTCAAGTATTTCTTTATTACTTTGGGTAAATGAAGTACTATTAACTTTTTTGGGCTTTAATGGGTCAAATATTTCCCCAAATTTAGGTAATCTATAAAGTTCGCCGTCTTTACCAGTTACTTCGTCTTCTTTAAGTGGATTTTTTTCTAGAGACTCTTCGATGATTGGTTTAGTTTTTAATTCTTCCATGCTAGTTATTATAATCTTTTCTTTTTCAACAGGTTTTTCCTCTTTTATTTCATTGCTATTACTAATAGGTATTTCTTCTTCAGTTGTTGTAGTATTGTTTCTTTTCTTTTTAAATATGCTTAATGTTTTGTTAAATATATTTGCTAAGTTAAAGTTAAATGTTAAAACTGCAGCAAATATACCAAGTAGTACAAGAATTACTATGGTTCCTGTTTTTCCAAATAATCCGTATAAAGCAGCTGTAAAAATGGCTCCGATGAAACCTCCACCTACGATAATGGTTGATACACCTGATGTGTGTAAGGCATTTGCGGGGGTAATAGATGATATTCTTTCCATAAAGTTGTTATAAGTTTCTAAAATAATTTCTTTGGAACTTGCAGTTTCTGTTAAAAATTTAAAATGACTAGCTACGAGTAATATAACAAAGAATATGTATAGTCCTATTAGTTTGGGATCGCTAAATTTAGGCATTTTTCTTTTGTAAAGCATATATACTCCGAGAGCAATTAATGCTATTAAAATAATTATCCACCAAGTTCCAGCTAAAAATATTGCAAACATTTTAAGTAAAGAGCCGATAAATCCAAAGCCAAACCCAATTATTCCAATAAGAATAAGGATAAGACCAGTTAATTCAACACTATAACTACTATTTTTATTTTCTTTAGCTTTTTTCTTCTTTGCCATATTTTTATCACCTTAATTAATTATACCTTATATTATTAAGTTTTTCAAATGTTTTTTTAAAAATTTAGCCATAAAAAAAGCCCGGTGGGCTTTGTGATTATTTGTATCCTTTTTCTTTATAATAATTGTATAGTTCTTCAAATCTGTTAAAGTGGATAATTTCTCTTTGCCTTAAGAATAAAAGTGGCTCGATTACTTTAGGGTCCGTTGCTAAATCTATTAAGTGTTCGTATGTAACGCGGGCTTTTTGTTCCGCTGCCATGTCTTCAACTAGGTCAGCTAGGGGATTACCTGTAACCGCAAATGTAGATGCATCAAAAGCCACTCCATCAGCACTCATAGGGAATACTCCTTTGCCATGTTCAGTGTAAAAACTTTCGAGTCCTGCTTCTTTAATTTCATCTATCGTAGCGTTTGCTATAAGTTGGGAAACAAGTGTTGCCACCATTTCAAGATGGCCCATTTCTTCTGTTCATACACGATGTAAGTTAAAACCTCCAATCTATTTCTAGTTTAAAATCTCCCCTTGCTTCTTTATCAAAACGACCATTTTTATTGGTTTTAAAATACCTAATTTCTTTTATAATGCTTTTCAACAATTCGTTTTTATCCTCGGTTGATAACTTATCATATAAGCTAAGTATTTTTTCAAATTTAGGGTACATAGTTTCCAATTTAGCTATTTCAGTATTCTTTTGTGTTTCTTCAAGTTGTTTTATGTTCTTTTGAATTTCTTCAATTTCATTTTTAATGTTATTAGTTCTTTCAAAAAACATTTCAGGAGTGTATATTTCTTTTTCCAATAATTCACAGGTCTTATCTTTTTGCTTTTCTAATGTTGCAATTCTCTTTTTATATAATTCAATTTCTTTTTCTGTTTTGTTGTTACTTTGAGTTGAGAAAATATTATTTGATTTAAAATCTTTTATAATATTTTCAACTTCAACTTCCTTTCTTTTAATTTCTTCAATAACAGCACTTTCTACAAGTTTTAATGTGGATGATACATTATTACACACTAAATTGGTACAAAGCAAAGAGTCTTCATTTATTTTACCATTTTTGGTAAAAGATTTATTATAAGGTCTTCTATACATACTTCTTCCACATAAACCACATTTTACAATTCCAGCCAAAGGATTTTTAATATTATATCCTTTTTTTACTGATGGCTTATAAGCTTCTTTTAATTTTCTTTTAACTTCATTATATTCTTCTTCAGTTATTGTTGGCTCATGTAACCCTTTAATAAGCAAATAGTCATTACTTTCTGGTCTTGATACTACTATATTACCATTAACATATTTTTTAACTGTTTTTCTTCTGTTATATGTAATATACCCAGCATATACATCATTTCTTTTTAATATGCTTCTTATCATAGCTGTTGACCATGTAGAAGAAATAGCACCACTCACTCCTAAAGTATTCATTTTGTGTGCTATATTTGTAGCACCCATATTTTCATATAAATATAAATCAAATATTTTTCTAACTATCCAGTTATCTTCATTTTTTTCTAGAGTCCATCCTTTTTCATTTTTTAATTTCTTTCTATCATATCCAAGTGGGGCTTTAGAACCAATGAATTTTCCTTCCTTTACACTTTGTATTTTACCTCTAGATAGTATTTTTTTAGTATATGTAAGAAACTTTCTTGACTGATATAAACCATCTTCAAAGAAAGATAAATCAAATTCATTATCTAGATCGTATATTTTAACTGGAGTTATTATTTTAGTATTGGTTATTTGAAATTTTTGGGCAATAACACCTTGGTCAATAGAGTTTCCTCTTGCTAATCTTTCTATTTCAATACATAAAACACCTTTTACATCATCACTTTCTATAAGTTCAAGTACCTTTTGCATTTGAGGTCTATCAGAAATGGTATCACCAGAAACAACTTCTCTATATATGTTTTTTTCGGGTATTTTTATTCCAAATACTCTTTGAGAAAAATCTTGTAATTGTTTTTCATGTCTTTCTAGAGTCTTTTCAAGCGGTTCTTTTGAAAATTCTGCGTCCTTTCTTGATTTTCTTAAATATATTATTATGTATTGCACTAGTTCTTGGCTAGTACAGTCTAAATTAAACATTTTTTTAATTTCTTCTATCATTGTAGTATTCCCTTTCTTTTAATTTTATGCTACAATGTTAAAGGAAACCTCTAACATTGTATTGTTTTTAAAGTTTGCTAGACTTTGTGGTTTCTATTTTATCCCTTACTCTTTGCAGAGAGTAGGGGATTTTTATATATTTGTAAAAGCTGATATTATTTCATCACTTTCATCATCATATAGTTCTATTTGAAGTATTATAGTATCTTCTACATAAATAGGTCTTTTAAACTCAACTAGTTTATTAATACGCCTACTAGCCATCCAACTATTTGGAATGCATTTTATAACATTTTCGTTTTCAATATCTATCTTTAGACCTAATAAGCAGCAAAGGTCTTGTTCATATGTTTTCATTAATCCAAAATCACCATCATATAGAGAATTTTTTAGTCTTGGTTTCAAGTTATATAATGAATGACTTTTATCCCGAAGTAAGTCCATAACTCTTGTAAATGTTTGAACTCTTAGTTTTAATAAATCCTTTTCTTGTAATTGGTTTTTCAAAATATTGTTGAATTTTTGTGGGTTCTTTTTGATGTATTTGTATCTTTTATCTTTAGATTTCATGTTAGTTGGAAAATAATTATCAAAATTTTTAATTTTATGTAAACCAACCAAGTGATAAAAATTTTCGTTTCTAAATTTTATGACAATTCTTTTTTTATCTTTTCTCGTAATAATGAAAATGTATTTTTTTAATTCTTCAAAATCATCAATTAATTGTTCTACCATTAATTTCACCACCTTTCATAATATAAAAAGGGAACCTATCATAAAGATAAGTTCCGCATGGTAGAAGCCTAATTTGTGTTAGGCAAAGTAACCTTCCACTTTGTGTTTTACCCATGGGATCCCCATAAGGTCGCCGAAGCTAGGCTGGGACTACCAACTCCCGTCATATTATAATTATATGTCTATTCTAATATAATTATGTATAAATTATAACATATTTTTGCAGATATGTAAATAATTTATTGGAACTTATTATATAGCTTGTTTTTGTTATTGTCAAGCTTTTTGTGTTTTTTTTATATATTCTTTTTTTCTTTTTCCTCCTCTCTTAATTCTTCATAATATGTTGACTTCTTTTGTTGTTGCACCAGATTTTACGATTTTCCCCTTAACGGGAAAATGATCATCTACATTAAATCCACTTAAGTTACAACTTATTTTTGTTATAATAAGAGACATAGAAAAATCCTAATTTCGAGATTGTGGTTTTTTCTTAGGGGTTCTATGCTCCGTACCCTTACTCTTTGCAGAGAGTAGGGGATTTTTAAAATTTTCTAGTATAAATAATTATTTTTTTTCATATACTATAATTGACAAATAATATCAAATATGGTATTATTTAGTCATGGAAGCAGAACGCTTCGGGGCGCGTTGTATAGCGTGCGAAACTGTGCTCTATGAGCGTATCGGTGAAAACCGAATGACTGTGGTCTTTTGACCGTATGGCTATCACATTGTGGTAGTCATTTTATTATGAAATAAAATCAATTATTTCTTTTTGCAATTCATTTAATATTTCGTTATTGCATTGACATCTTATATTATCTTTAAATATTTTCTTTTTACTTATTGTTGTGATTTGTGTTATTAATGCGTATGAATTTTTTTGATATTTTTTGTCATTTGTAAACGGTTTTAGAACATTACCTATATAAATTCTCTTATATCCTGGTTTAGATGTTAAAGGTAAAACAGTGATATTGTCAACGTTATTATTATCATCATTATTCAAAACAATAGCAAAATGAGTGTTTGAAAGTTCCGAACCGATATTAATTCCAAAATCTACCTTTATAATTTCTCCTCGTTTAAAATTTGGTTTATTATATATTTTGTTTTCAGCTTCATTTTTAAAAATTGATGATTCTTTTTCTAACCAATTACCTAATTTTAAAAATTTTTTATGTTTAGTATTATAAGCAGATTTATAATCTGAACAGCTTTCATCAATTTTTTCAATTTGTGTCTTTTCTTTATTTTCCATTTCTTATTCCTCCTCTCTTAATTCTTCAATATATCTATTTGCTTCATCTTCATATCTATCTATATAGAATGCAAATAAATCATTATCTGCTTGTTCTAATTGATTTAGTTCAATATGTACCAATTTGCGAGTTTATATCTTCTTTTTATAAATTATATTTTTTATTTTGCGATTTATATATCTTACATCATCCTCATATTCTTCATCAGAATAGTTTTCTATATCATCTAATTCCGGATAATATGTTGTTAACCCATGTCTGCAATCTTTATGAAACAAACCTTTTTCTATGGCTTGACTTAATAAAGGATAATTTCCGTCTTTTGTACTTCCTCCAGAATATATATCATCTATTAAGATTTTGTTTTCCCATATTTTGCAAATAGGGCATGAGCCACCATGTGATGTAATTTCCACTAAATGTCGTTTATATTTTCTTCTAAATTTTCCATCTCTTTTTAAAACCTTTATCAAATCATATTCTAGTGTATTATTATACTTAAATTGCTTTATAAAATAATTTAACAATATAATGCAAAATTTAAAAAAATATATGGTTATTGTAAATGGTAAAAATAGAATAAAAAATATTGTTTTCATAACCTAGTTCTCTTTTCTCTAGCAATACCAATTATTTTAACTGGTAAGCTGGAAATTTGTTCTCTACTATAGAAAGTAGGCTGATAATTATCACTATTGTTTAAATTAAGCGGTACTAGTGTTATACCGTTTTCTGCTATGGTAACATTTTTAAAAGTAGCATCAAAACCATTTACCATAACTGCACAGTCTTTATTTTGGGCTAATATATAATCTTGTGTATGTTCAAATATAACTATATCGCTTTCATTATATTTAGGAAACATGCTATCCCCACTTATTTTAAGTCCATAAAATACTTTGCCTCCTTTAACCCAGTCTTTTGGTATATCTACATATTCTAATATATCTTCTTGGGCTTCTATTGCTATTCCAGCTTTTATAGTACCTAGAACTGGTATTTGTATTGTTTCACAGTCTACATCTACTAGAGTACCATTGTCGAATGATAAATCTTTAGTTATTAAATCTTCTATATTAACACTTAAAACTTTTGCTATTTTCATAGCATTATCAATAGTTGTTTCGATTTCCCCATTTTCAATTCTGGAAATAGTTGACCTGTCAACTCCAACTTTATCAGCAAGAGTTTGCTGGGATATTCCTCTGACACCCCGTAAATGCTTGACATTGTTATTTAAATGTTCTGCCATGTTTTCCCCTCCTTATCAACATTATAACACTAAAAGTAAAAAAATCAACAATTTTTGTGAAAAAATGCACATTTAGGGTTGACAAGTGCGTAAATGCACGATATAATAGTGTCAGATAGGAGGGATAGAAGCAATCGGAAAAGAACTTAAAGTGCTTCGAATAAGAAACAATTTAAGCATTGAAGAAGTAGCAAATAACTTTGGATTAAGCTATGAAACTATTCGAAGATACGAGAGCGGTTCAGTCGATATGTCTATTGAAAGACTGGAAAATATGCTTAAATATTACAAAGTTAAAGCTGATATTTTTTTTAAAAATGTATGTGCAAATAATCACGAAAATTAAAGAAAGGAGTAAATAATGAAATCTAAAAAGAAAAAATGGGCTGTAATCGAAGAAGAAGACGGCATACATGTTAGACCAATAAGAGATGGAAAAATAATTGATACACCTATAGTAAAAAGATTTAATTATAGGAATAAGAAAACTAGAACAAAGTCTAGTCTCAATTAATGAACCTTATCTCTTGGTGGAATAGGATCATTGCCATAGCTGTCCTTATCACGTATTCTACCATCACGACCATGAATAACTGCTTCAGATTTTTGATTTCGAGCAATGTCTTTAGCAATTTGAATGGCTTCGCTTTGTGTAGTTGTATGTTTGGTAGCACGTGAATTGCCAGCACCTTTGACATCCCATCCACCTTTAGGATTTGGAACAACATGTTGATTTGCCAAATTAAATACCTCCTTTACTAAATTATAGCATAGCGAGGGTGAAAATTAAAGAAAGGAGTAAATAGTGAAATTAAAAACTAAAAAAAGCCCAATTGAA
>CAVGEW010000025.1:0-18509 GCA_963628465.1 Agathobacter sp.
ATTTTTAATAACAAAAAGAATCTGATTTTAGTATTTCAGACTCGCTTTAATTATATTTAATATTTTATTATATTTTTGGGCAATACGACTTTAATTACAATTAAGTATCTTTGCTAAATTATTTTTGTTTTAATAAAGTTTTACCCTTACTTATTACTTTTAAGTTTTTAAGCATATAATCAAGAATATTTGCTTTTTTAATGTCTTTTTCTACCGTTACTTCCACCTCATCAACTATGTTTCCATCTTCATCTATTACATCAGCATAACCTACGATATCGCCTGTTTTTATCGGAGCTTTTATTTTGTCTACTTTTAAATTAAATTTATAATTTATTTCTTTTTCAGTATTTTTTAAAAGTTCGGTTACATCACTTGCAAGAACTATATTTGCAAAGTCTGTTTTACCTTTTTCAACTCTTACCTTTCCAAGTGATTCTCCTTTAGTTTTAATTATATTTATTTTAAAGGTATTAAAAGCATAATTAAGCATTTTAACAGTATCACTACTTCTATTTTCTGAGGAATCTTCTCCCATTACAACGGTTATTAATCTAAAGTTATCTTTTTGGGCTGTTGCAGTTAAACAATAACCTGCGGATGTGGTAAAACCAGTTTTAAGCCCATCCACTCCATCGTAAAATCTAACTAATTTATTGGTATTAACAAGCCAGATTCTTGAACCATCATTTTTTTCTAAATATTCCTCATAAATGCTGGTATATTCAAGTATTTTCGGGTGTTTTAAAAGCTCTCTTGCAATAATTGACATATCTTTAGCAGTTGAGTAATGTCCTTCAGCATCAAGCCCATGAGCATTTACAAAGTTAGTATTTACAGCCCCAAGTTCTTTAAATCTTTTGTTAAGCATCTCAACAAAAGTGCTTTGAGAACCTCCGATTTTTTCTGCCATAGCAACAACAGCATCATTTCCACTTGCTATAGCAATACCTTTAAGTAAGTCATGAACAGTATAAACTTCCCCTTCTTGCAAGAATACTTGACTGCCCCCCATATTAGCAGCTTCCTTGCTAATTGTAACTTTATCTTCAAGTTTTATTGTGCCATTATCCAAAGCTTCCATAATAAGAAGCATAGAACCTAACTTTGTCATTGATGCTGGAGGTAATTTTTCATCAGCATTTTTTTCAAATAAAACTTTGCCTGATAAATTATCCACAAGAATAGCACTTTTAGCATTCGGTGCGTAATCCTCTTCTGCATGAACATAAGTTATAAACATAAATAAAGTTAAAAATATTAATATTTTTTTCATTACTAACCACCTTACTTAAAAATATGCAAGATAAATTAAAATATATCTATTATGAAAAAAAATATCATAATAAAAAAAACAATGAGAAACATTAACATCTCATTGGTTTTTTATCCTAAAATGCTTCCTATAATAGTTTTTATTTTTTTTATATCATCTTCAAGTAAGGCTTTATTTAAAGATTTTCTATCTTTATAAAGATGTAACTTAGTTTCATAAGAGTCAAGCATAGCGCTTGTTTTTTTAATAATGTTACCTACATAACTTTTTGAAACATTTTCTAAATCTGCAATCTCTTGCATACTTAAATTTTCTTCATAATAAAGTTTATAATATTTTTTATTTGATTCATTTAAAAGTGAACCATAAATATCAAAAAGCTCGCCATAATATACAAAATCTTCCATTACATCAAGTCCTTAAATAAACCGTAGATATAATTTTCTATATCAAAAGTAATTAAATCAGTCATTTTTTCACCAAGTCCCACAAACTTAACAGGAATGTTTACTTCTTCTTTTATAGCTAAGACTATTCCGCCTTTGGCAGTTCCATCAAGTTTAGTTAAAACTATGCCGGTTATATTTGTAATTTCTTTAAAAGCTTTAGCTTGCATTATACCATTTTGCCCTGTTGTTGCATCAATTACAAGTAGTGTTTCATGAGGTGCATCAGGCACAATTTTACCAATGACTCTATTTATCTTTTCAAGTTCATTCATTAAATTAACTTTGTTGTGAAGTCTACCAGCAGTATCAATTAAAACTATATCAGCATCGCTTTCCTTTGCTTTTACAAGGCCATCATAAATAACACCAGCGGGGTCAGTATTTTCTTTACCATAGAAAAGTGATTGGGTTCTCTCTGCCCATATTTTAAGTTGTTCAACAGCACCAGCTCGAAAGGTATCACCCGCAATAAGCATAACTTTTTTACCCTCTCCCTTATACTTGTGAGCAAGTTTAGCAATTGTTGTAGTTTTGCCAACGCCATTAACACCTACCATTAAAATAACAGTTGGACCATCGTCTGCGATATTAATTTTATCTGTGATAGATTCATTATTTACATATATAATGAATAATTCATCAACAATTACTTCATTTAAATATTTAGTGTCTGTTATGTTCTCAGATTTTACTCTCTTCCTTAGTCTATCCATAAAATCCATGACAGTATTTACTCCAATGTCTGCCATAATCAAAATATTTTCTAGTTCTTCAAAATACTCTTCATTTATTTTTGTATATTTTATACCAAGCATACTTAATTTAGATACAAACTCATTTCGAGATTTTTCTAAACCTTCATTATATTTTTTTACATCTTCTGAAGTAGTTTCTTCTTTTTCTTTTTTTGTTACAATATTTTTTAATTTATTAAATAATCCCATAATTAATAACCTCCGCCATAATTATAGCAAAAAAACTATTCTAATGCAATTTAGAATAGTTTTAAAATCTTGTTATACTATTAAACCAAATATACTAAGAACAAACATATTTAGTAAAGCAATAATTATTACTAATTTAATTGCCCATCTAAACCATGTAGAATATTCGACCTTCGCAAGAGCAAGTCCACCCATTATAGCACCGCAAGTTGGAGTGATTAAATTAACAAGTCCATTTGCAGCCACCATAGTCATGATTGTAACTTCGACATTATAACCAAGTTCTACAGCAAGTGGAGCGATAATAGGTGTTGATAAAGTAGCAAGACCACTACTAGATGGAACTAGGAATGATAAAACTACATGTAGTAAATAGTTAAGAGGTACAAATAATACTTCTGGTAACTTTCTTAAGAAGTCAGCAGCATTAAAGATAATATAATTATCTAAGTAAGTTTCTGACATTAATACACTAGCACCTCTAGCTATTGCAATAACTAGAATAACACCTATCATGTCGTCCGCACCATCTACGAATGTATCTACGAAACCTTTTTCACCTAAGTTATTAACAATTGCAATTATAATTGCCATAATTAAGAACCATAACGCAGCTTCATAGAACCACCAGTTACCAAGTGATGAACCAGTAAGCCATCCGGTAAATTTATCAAATACTGTAACCCCAAATTCACCCCATGGAATAAATCCAACTATCATGACAAGGAATGTTAAACCAAATAAAATTAAAGTAACCTTTTGAGTATTAGATAGTTTAACAGCTTTTTTGTCATCTTCAAATCTACCATAAGCTTTTTCAGCATTTTTTTGTTCTCTTAAAGATAAGAATGTAGAGCCTTTATCTTTTTGAACTTTTTTGGCATAGTTCATAACAAATAGTATTGAAACTATTAAAGTTGTAAGCCATAAGAATGTAGCAATTAATATTACAAATCCATTGTCAGCAGTTATGCCTTCAGGAAGAGCACTTAGAGCAACACCAGTTGCAAATGGATTAATTGTAGAACCTAAACATCCACTTCCAGCACCAAGTAAAACTACCGCAGAACCTACTAAGGGGTCCATGCCAGCGGCCATCATTGTAGCCGATAATAATACATAAAAACCTACAGTTTCTTCAAGCATACCATAAGTTGTACCACAAACAGAGAATATTGTCATAAGAATAGGAATTAGCCAAATTTCTTTACCCTTTAGTTTGTGAACTAATACTTTGATACCAGTTTCAAGTGCCCCAGTTTTATTAATAACTGCAAGCATACCACCTAGCATCATGATGAAAATACTAACATCAATAGCATTTTCAAAACCTTGAATTGGAGCCATTAATACTTGAGATAATGTTGCCCCAACTGTACCACTTCCATCAACAAGTGTATCACCTACAAACTCAGCATTTGGAAGTAAATGAGATAATATTCCAAGACCAAATATTAGAATTAGAATAATTGAAAAAGATGATAACATAGTTTTTGTCTTTTTCTTAGCTTTTGCCATTTTTAAATTTCCTCCTTTATAATTGTGCCTGTTGCACCTTTTAAAGCATCACTTGCTTTTTCCAAGGAACTTATAATTGCTACATTTTTAGTATTTTTTACAAAGCTTAAGCAAGCTTCTACTTTAGGTAACATACTACCGCTTGCAAACTCACCTTCATTTATGTAAGTTGTTGCTTCATTAACAGTTAAAGTATCTAAATCAATTTGTTGCTTTGTATTATAATGAATAGATACTTTATCAACACTTGTTAAAATAAGAAGTGTATCAGCACCAATTAACTTAGCAAGAAGAGCTGCAGTTTTATCTTTATCAATAACAGCTTCAACACCCTTTAAGTTATCCCCATCTTTAACAACAGGAATACCTCCACCACCAGCAGCAATTACAAGATTATTATTTTGAAAAAGACCTTTTATAGTATCTTTTTCTATAATATCTATGGGCATCGGAGAAGGCACAACTCTTCGATACCCCCTTCCAGCATCTTCTTTAAAAGTATATCCTTTTTCTTTTTCCATTTTTATAGCCTCTTCCTTACAATAAAACATGCCAATAGGCTTCGTAGGATTAGAAAAAGCACTATCCTTAGAATCAACTAGAACTTGTGTTATTAAGGTTACACAATTCTTTACAATGCCCTCTTTATGCATCTCATTTAAAAGACATTGTTCTATTCCATAACCAATATAACCTTGACTCATACTCCCACACTCAGGAAAAGGCATCAGTGGAGTACCAGCTCCATTAGATGATGCATATTCCATAGCTAGGGCAATTTGTCCTACTTGAGGACCATTTCCATGGGTAATAACAACTTCATTACCATCTTTAACTAACTTTACAATTATTTTTGAAACATTTTTTAGTAATGCCATTTGTTCATCAGGATTTTTACCTAAGGCATTTCCTCCGAGAGCTACAACAATTTTACTCATTATTCATCCCTCATTGTGGCATACACAACAGCTTTGATTGTGTGTAATCTATTTTCAGCTTGATCAAAAACTTTTGAACAAGGTAAATTAAATACTTCATCAGTAACTTCCATTTCTTTTAAGCCAAATTTTTCATATATTTCTTTACCAATTGTGGTTTTTAAATCATGGAATGATGGAAGACAGTGTAAGAATATAGCATCAGGTCTAGCATTTTCCATTACGTCACTATTTACTTGATATGGTTTTAGTAAATTAATTCTTTCATTCCATACTTCATCAGCTTCACCCATTGAAACCCAAACATCAGTGTATATTACATCAGCATCCCGAGTTGCTTCCATTACATTTTCATTCATTTCAATAGAGCCGCCAGTATCTTTACAAATTTCCCGACAAGTTTCTACTAAATCTTCATTTGGCCATAACTCTTTCGGAGCACAAGCAACAAAATGCATTCCCATTTTACTACATACAACCATAAGTGAATTAGCTACATTATTACGAGCATCACCCATGAATACCAGTTTAATGCCTTTTAAATGACCAAAGTTTTCTTCAACTGTCAAGACATCTGCAAGCATTTGGGTTGGGTGGAATTCTGTAGTTAATCCATTCCAAACAGGAACACCAGCATTTGCCGCAAGTTCTTCAACGATTGCTTGGTCATAGCCACGATATTCAATACCATCATACATTCTACCTAAAACTTTGGCAGTGTCTTCAATTGACTCTTTCTTACCCATTTGAGAAGCTCCAGGGTCTAAGTAAGTAACTCCCATACCTAAATCCAAACCAGCAACTTCGAAAGCACATCTAGTTCTTGTAGAAGTCTTTTCAAATAACAAAACTATATTCTTACCAGCAAGATATCTATGTTCTAAACCTTTTCTCTTCTTATCTTTTAAATCTTTAGATAAATCTAGTAAATATCTTATTTCTTCTGGGGTATAGTCTAAAAGTTTTAAAAAGTTTCTACCTCTTAAATCAATCTTATTATCATTAGGAACCTTTATAAAATCTTCAATACGAATAGCTTTAAATTCTACTTCCTTCTTAGGTTCTATTTCTTCGATATCTTCACGAATCAAAGGCATACTCATACATCTAGGTCCTCCACGGCCACGAGAAAGTTCCGCACTACTTACTTCAATTACTTTAATTCCATGTTCTCTTAAAATATTGTTAGTAATATTATTTCTATCATAAACAATTACTACACCTGGCGCAATACATAAAGTATTCGTACCATCATTCCATTGTTCTCTTTCTGATGAAATCTTTTCTCCTCCCGCACAAGGAATAAGTTCTACTTCTCTACCTAAATATTTTTCAAGTATTTCTTCAAGACTACCATTAACTTCCGTAACATTTAAGTCTTCATCAGAATCAGGTATATCACCTTCAGTTATTTCAAAAACTTGTAAAGTATCCATAATACCTGGATGATAGGTAAATTTATCATAATCTATTTGAGTAAATACTGTATCTAAATGCATAAAAGCCCGAGATTCTGGGATATTGAAAGCTAGTATTGTATCAATCTTACAATTTGGATTTTTAAAACAATTCTTAGCTAGTTCATCAATTGCTGCAGCTTCAGTTCTTTGTGAAATACCTACAGCCAAAGTATGACTATTAAGATTTAATACATCCCCTCCCTCAATATGATAAGGCAGATATCTATCATAATATTTTTGCAATTTTCCTTTAAAATCAGGATGATAATTAAAGATATATTCGGCATATATAGTTTCTCTATTTCTTGTAACTGAATACATCTTATTTAAAATAACACCACTACCCGCACTAGCAAATGGGTCTCTTGTAAAATAAAGATTTGGCATTGGGTCTGCTAAAAAGTCAGATTCTTCACTAACTAAATCAACCAAAGACTTTTCTACATCCCTTTTTGCTCTACTTATTTCTTCAAGTTTTATACCTTCCATAGTCTTTAAAACAAGTTCTTTTTTATTAGTAAAACTCTTTAAATAACTATAAACTAAATTTTTATATTTGGGGGTAGTTATTCCCGCTTCATAAATAAATTGTTTTATAAATTTATCCTCAATTTCATCACTTATTTCCAGTACACTAGCCATTAAATCTTCAAGATATACTACTTCAATACCATTTTCTTTTAAAGCTCTAGCAAATTCATCATGCTCCGCTTGAGCATCAGGTAAAAAAGGTATGTCATCAAATAGTAATCTAGTCAATGAATTTGGGGTTAAATTCAAAAGTTCATTTCCAGGTCTATGTAATAATACTTTTTTAAGTGGACCTATTTCACTTCTTACATTAATTGCATTCATTTTTATCCTCTCCTTATTCTAACATTATTATAGCAAATTAATTTCTTATTTTCAATTACTTATTTTATTTAAAAATGCTTTTATATCTTTGTCTTTACTACCAAAAAATTCTTTATTACTTCCCACGAACATTATTTTACCTTTATCTAAGTACAACACTTTATTTGCCACGTTTTTTACAAAATTCATTTCATGAGATACGATAATCATTGTTTTATTATTATTCGCAAGTTTTTTAATTAAATCAAGGACTTCCCCAACCATCAAGGGATCTAAGGCACTCGTAGGTTCATCAAATAAAATAATATCTGGCTCCATCATTAAAGTTCTTATGATGGCTACCCTTTGTTTTTGGCCTCCGGAAAGCTCCCTTGGCAAACTGTTTGCTTTTTCCTGAAGATTAATCATTTTAAGCAGTTCATAAGCTTTTCTTTTAGCGTTTCCTTCCCCAAGTACTTTAAGTTTTATAGGTGCTAAAGTTAAATTTTCAAGAACTGTTAAATGGTTAAATAGATTAAATTGTTGAAATACCATCCCCATCTTCTCCCTTATCTTTGATAGATTAGTATTCTTATCAAGCAAATTATTTCCTTCAAATATTATTTTGCCACCTGAAGGCACATCAAGTAAGTTTAAACACCTTAAAAGAGTACTTTTTCCACTTCCAGAAGGACCCACCACTGCTACGACATCACCACTTTCAACAGTAAAATTAATATCTTTTAAAACAATAGTTTTACCAAATTTTTTCTTTAAATGTTTAACTTCGAGAATCATTTAGTTTCACCTCCATTTTAATAACAACTTTAGTTAAACCTAAGGTCATAACCAAATAAATACATGCAATAAACACTAAAGGAAAGAAATAATCATACGTGCGAGAGGCAATAATATCACTTGCTTTAGTAAGTTCCATAATTCCAATATAAGCTCCCGCTGAAGTTTCCTTAATTAAAGTAATAAATTCATTACCTAAAGCTGGCAAAACATTTTTAATACCTTGAGGAATAATAACATATCTCATTGTTTTAGTATAACTTAATCCTAAAGCTAAACCTGCTTCCATTTGACCTGGGTCAATTGAATTAAGGCCTGACCTAATTATCTCTGATACATATGCGCCTGAATTTAGACCAAATGCTAAGATACCTACAATAACTATATTAATATTCACAGACTTAAATATAACATAATAAATAATCATAAGCTGTAATAAAACTGGGGTTCCCCGAACAATATTTACATACCAAGAAACTAATTTATTTAAAATTTTTAACTTTCCATTAGTATCATGATTATGTCTAATTATAGCAATGCATATACCTATTACAAAACCTATTACAACTGCAAAAAGGGCTATAACTAAGGTGTTAATTAGCCCATCTATTATGTATTTGTATCTATTATCATAAATTATACTATTATAAAAACTATTGTAAATACTATTTAACATCTATGACTCCTATTTTTCTGAATGATTTATAATAAAATCATCTATCTTACCTTCATCTTTTAGTCTTTGCAAAACATTGTTTATTTGCTCAAGCAACTCATTATTTCCTTTTTTAACTATCATTCCATAAGAATCATTGGTTAGACTTCCATCAAGTATTTTAATGCCTTCGTTACTTTCTACTATCTCTCTTGCAGGAAGTTCATCCATCACAACCACATCAACTTTACCAGTTTTAAGGTCTTCAATGGCCGCAAGATACTTCTTTTGTCTAACAATACTTGCATTTTTAAAGTTCTCAGTTACATAAGTGTCTCCAATACTACCTAGTTGAACAGCTATTTTTTTATCACTTATTTCATTAACACTTTTGATAGAACTATTTTTATTTACAACTACAACTTGCTTACTTGTTGCATAATTAATTGAAAAGTCAACATTCCGAGCTCTTTCTTCACTATAACTTATCCCTGCAGCACCAAAATCAGCTTTGCCGGTCTTCACCTCATTTATAATTGAATCAAAAGCTATATCTTTAATAACAAGTTTTTTACCTAAAAAAGAAGCTATTTCTTTAGCTATATCTATATCAACTCCCACGATTTCCCCGTTTTCATAGTACTCATAGGGAGCAAAGCCAGCCTCTGTTACCATAACAAGTTCATCTTCATTTTTCCTAGTACATCCAGTTAAACATAATAAGCTAAGTAAAATTACAAGTACCTTTTTCATATCACACCTCTTGTATCTTAATATCATTTTACTACAAAAATAATGGTAAAGCAATACAATTAAAAATTTTTTCATAAGATATAAATTGCTAAAAATTTAGATTTATGCTATATTTATATTATAGAAATAGAGGTAAACAATGAAAAAAATTATTTTTATAATATTTATTTTTATAATATGTCTTACTTTATATGGATTTTTTATAAATACCAAAGGATTTAAAGTAACATCTCAAAATATAGAAATAGAAAATCTTGAAAACTCTTTTGACGGATTTAAAATAGTTCAAATATCAGACTTTTTAATTAAAGATGAAAAAGATTTAGATAGAATAGAATCTATCTCAAGTAGTATAAATAATCTAAAACCTGACATAATTGTTTTTACTGGAGACCTAATATATAAAGAAAATAATTTAAATAAAAATAATATAACTAAATTAACAAAAATATTAAAGAGTATGGAATGTACTTTATATAAATATGCTATTTATGGAGAAAATGATGATGATACATTTAAAACTATAATGGATGAAGCTGATTTTAATATATTAGATAATGAATCTAGTTATATATTTTATAAAGATATTAAGCCCATTAAAATAACAGGTATAACTAATTTAGATAATCTAAGCGAAAGTCTAGCTATAGAAGATAATTTAGAAACTACTTTTAATTTAGTTATTACCCACTACCCTGATTATTTTGATACTTTGAAAAATGAAAATATAGAAGTTGTCTTAGCAGGACACTCCTTAAATGGTTTAGTAAATATTCCTTTTTGGGGAGGTATTATAAAAACAGATGGCGCTAAAAAATACTATAGAAGCTATTACGAAGAAAACGATTCTAAATTATATGTTTCCGGAGGAATTGGAACAAAAAATGTTAATTTTAGATTATTTAATACACCGCAAATAAATTTATACACTTTACATATTGCCTGAAATAATATATAATTTATTTAGGCCGCTATAGTATAATGGTATTACAAATCCATGGTAAGGATTAAATCAGTGTTCAATTCACTGTTGCGGCACCATTAGAAAGTAAATGTCTTTATTTTAAAGGCTTTTGTATAGAAATTTCTTTTTTTAATAATTCTAATTTTTTATATTCTTTTCTTGTTTGCTTTAGGGGAAAGAATACCATTTTTAATTGTTAGTTCATTATATATTTTAGAATAAGAAACATCAATTTTTTTAACTGTTTTTAACATTTTTTGATAATGTTTGAAATTAAATCCTTGAAATTCTTCAGTGTAATATTGTACAATGTTGTTGGACAAAGATTGATCTATGGTTGTTTTGAGTTTGCGACCTCTATTTCCATGTATGAATCCATCTTTGTCTTTTTCTTTGTATATTTTTTTAATCGATACATATGCTGTTCTGAATATCCCGATTTAAGTCTGGCAGACTTATAACTAATTAATCCTTCACACCATTTCTTAATTACTTCATATTTTTTCTTTTCTTTCATATTTAATTTTTCCATTCTATATCACCTTTAGGGTTATATCACTAAAAGTATTTAATACTAACATTATCATAAATTAATAACAGACTAAAGCATCATAAGTTTACAAAATTAGTTGTTTTTGATACAATATATATGGATGTGATAAATATGATAGATAAAGTAATTGAACTGCTTGAAAAATATATTAATGAAAACGAAGCAAAACAAGAACAATTAAGTACTATAAGTCTTAAATTATCTTTGTATGATGAATTATTACCATTATTAAATGATAAGGCGGCCTTAGATGAAAATAAACTATTTATTAACATATTACTTAGTAACATATACTATAATGAAACTTACAATAGTGTATTTTATAAAGCATTTTATGCATTAAAACAAAATGATACCAAAGAATATAAAAGTTTCGTAGCTCAAATAAGATTTGATTATAAAGAACTTGTAAGAAAAGAAAATGTACTGAAAAATCAAATACTTAATGCTAGCCATTTAGTTAAAACTGCAAGAAAAGCAATATTTTATCTATCTAGAAGAAGTCCTCTTTTTAGTAGGTATTATACTTTTCAAAATATAAGAGAAATTATTGCTTACTATAATACTATGGGTGAAATAAATGACAGAGAAAAAATATTATTATTAAATGAATTGGATTTTTATAATAGAAATATTATTCCTGGAGAAAGTAAAGAAAAAGAATACACTAATAAAGCCTTTAATGAAGTACCTAATATCCTAAGCGGAGGCTTTGAAATGTATGATGAAATAGAAATTGCTGCATCTAGGAAAGAAACAATCTTGGGATTTGTTAATGAACTAAAAGGATATGTAGAACAATTAAGTAAAGAAGAAATAATTCCATCAATCGAAAACTATAAAAAATATAATCTAGATGATAATGAATATAACTTCATTGTTAACGAAATATTAAAGTTTTATATATTTAAAGCTTTAGAATACTACGACATTTTATTAGATTCTTGTATATACACCGATAGAGTATCTAGAGAAGAAGCTATAACTACTTATTATCAAATGCTTGAAAGGTATCTACTTATTAGAAAGTATTATCAAAATATAACGGATATTAAAGTAGATGAAGAAGCTATCGAAGAACAAACTAGTCTTGATGAAGGTGATAAAAATCCTATAAGAATAGTTTTCTCTCATCCAACAAATGACCCTACAAAAGCAAAATTTTTAAATGATTTAAAAGATATTCCTGAAGAAAATTATCAAGGAATATGGGACTTATTAAATGATTTTATAGAAAAAAGAAAAGATTATAAAAGTCTTACTAATAATGGTAATATTAAAAATTTTGCTGAATTAAAAGAAGGACAAATAAGAATAATTATTAAGCATATTAGAAATAATATTCATTGTGTGGTAGGTGTTTTTACTAAGAAAGCTAATAACGATGTTAAAACTTACAGAAACATGTGTAACAGAGTTGTAACTGATGTGTCAACCATAGAAAAAGAAAATCAAGAAATAGAGTTAGGCATAATTACTCTAGACTTAATTAAAGATTATATTAATGAAAAAGCTAGAAAAGGCTCAAGATAAGGAATAGAGTCTTTTCTTTTGGCATACAATTAAATGGTGAATTAATATGTATTCTTTAGATAAATTAACCTTTGAATTTTCTAGTCTTGAGCCTTTCATAGATACCCATACTATGGCACTACATTATTTAAAACATCAAGCTACTTATTTAAACAATTTAAATAAACTAATTAAAAATTACAACTTTAAATATAGTTTAGAAGATTTATATAACCACCTAGATGAAATTAAAGAAGAAGATATAAATGATTGTTTGTTTAATCTTGGGGGAGTAATAAATCATAACCTTTATTGGAAATCAATAAATCCAAAGGACAAAGAAATACCCAAAGGAAAATTACTTGAAGCAATCAATAAAAAGTATTTATCCATGGATAACTTTTGGGAAAAATTTAAAGCTTTAATTTTATCTTTAAAAGGTTCAGGTTATGTCTTTTTAATTAAAACTAGAGATTTAGATATAGATTTAATAATCACTTGTAATCAAGATAGTCCTTATTTATATGGTTATACTCCCCTTTTAGCTTTTGACCTATGGGAACATGCTTATTATATAAATTATGAAAATGATAAACTAAGATATTTTGAGAATTTTAAAACTATAGTTAATTTTAGATACGCAAATAATATATTTAACACATAGAAAAAGAACTCTTTTAGAGTTCTTAATTTTTCTTTTTAGGATTTTCTTTTTTTTCTGGTTTAGGTAGACATTCTTTACGAGATAAATTCAATCTTCCACGATTATCATATCCTAGAGATTTTACCATTATTTCATCACCGACCGCTACAACATCTTTAGGTTTATCTACTCTTTCCCAAGCAAGTTGCGATACATGAACTAAACCTTCACAGCTTGGCCAAAGTTCTACAAAACAACCAAAGTCTTCAACTTTTGTAACTTTGCCAGTGTAGACTTTTCCATCTTCAACTTCACGAACAACATCAAGAATCATTTGTTTAGTCTTAGCAATAATATCTTTATCAGTATGGTATATTATTACTCTTCCATCATCTTCTAGATCAACTTTAACAGCATCTTTATCATTTACTGTAGCAACGCAGGAAGCTTCAAGAATAATCTTTGTAATCATTTCCCCACCCTTACCGATAATATCTCTAATCTTATCAGGGTCAACATTAAATGTTTCAATTTTAGGTGCATACTTACTAACTTCTTTTCTAGGTTCTGGTATTGCATGAGACATAACATCAAGGATTTCCATCCTTGCTTTTTTAGCTTGAGCTAAAGCTTCACCTAAAATTTCTTTTGTTACACCTTTAATTTTAATATCCATTTGTAAAGCTGTGATTCCTTCACGAGTTCCAGCAACTTTAAAGTCCATATCACCCATGTGGTCTTCAAGACCTTGAATATCGGTAAGAATTGTATATTTACTTCCATCAGGGCTAGTGATTAACCCCATAGCAATACCTGCAACTGGAGCTTTAATTGGAACACCCGCAGCCATTAGACTTAAACATCCTGAACAAATCGTTGCTTGGCTAGATGAACCATTACTTTCTAATACTTCACTTACAACCCGAATTGTGTATGGAAATTCTTCTTCAGTTGGAATAACTTGAGCAAGAGCTCTTTCCCCTAAAGCACCATGGCCAATTTCTCTTCTTCCTGGTGAACCGTATCGACCTACTTCACCAACAGAAAATTGAGGGAAATTGTAATGAAGCATGAATCTTTTGGTATCTTCAATACCTAACCCATCAAGTATTTGATGTTCACCTAAAGCACCTAAAGTGGTTGTTGCGAGCACTTGAGTTTCACCTCTTGAGAAAAGGGCTGAACCATGAGTTCTAGCAAGAATATCAACTCCTGCATAAAGAGGTCTAATTTCATCCATCTTACGACCATCTGGTCTGATATGTTCATCTGTTATAAGACGGCGAACTTCTCCACCTTCAATTAAATGAAGTACTTTGGCAACTTGTGAAAGTTTATTTGTTTTATCTTCATCATCAGCATAAACTTCTTCAAAATGAGCCATTGTATTTTCCTTAACTTCATCAATTTTAGCATATTTTTCGAGCTTTTCTTTAATTTGAATTGCCTCAAGCATATCACTTGTGGCATAGTTTCTTACAGCTTTTTCAATTTCAGAATCAATCTCAGCCTTAGGCAGTTCCACCTTTGAAACGCCAATTTCCTCAATAATTTGCTTTTGGAAATCACATAACTTTTTAATATTTTCATGAGCAAACATTAAAGCATCAAGCATAAGCTCTTCACTTACTTCCTTTGAACCAGCTTCCACCATGCATATTGCATCAGAAGTACCGGCAACTGTTAAATGAAGTGAGCTTTCTTCACTTTGTTTTGCAGTTGGATTAATAATAAATTTACCATCAATTAAGCCAACAATAACACCTGCAACAGGGCCATCAAAGGGAATATTTGAAATACCTAAGCATAGAGATGAACCAAGTAAAGCAGTCATCTCAGGTGAATTATCTTGATCAACAGATAAAACAGTGTTTATAACTTGAATTTCATTTCTTAAGTTTTCATCAAACATTGGTCTAATAGGTCTATCAATAAGTCTCGCTGCAAGCGTTGCTGCATCACTAGGCCTACCTTCTCTTTTAATAAATCCCCCTGGTATTTTACCTACAGAATACAATCTTTCTTGATATAATACTTGTAGTGGAAAAAAGTCTTGAGAAACCGGCGTTTTACCCATTACACAAACAGATAATACTGCCGTATCACCATATCTAACTAGTACTGCACCATTTGTTTGCTTAGCAAGCTCTCCAGCTTCTACAACTATCTCTCTTCCATCAAAATCTAATTTAAATACTTTTTTCATACATAACCTCTTTCTAAACAAAAAAGGACACTAAAAACAAGTGCCCTTTAATTATTTTCTTAAATTTAATTTCTTAATTACTTCTCTATAACTTACAACATCATTTTTCTTTAGATAGTCAAGTAATTTTTTGCGACGACCAACCTTCATAAGTAGACCTCTTTTTGAATGATAATCATGCTTATGTTCTTTCAAATGTTCAGTTAAGTTATTAATTTCATTTGTTAGAATTGCTACTTGAACTTCAGCAGAACCGCAGTCATTTTCACTTTTAGCAAATTCTTTAATAATTTTTGCTTTTTCTTCTTTTAATAAAGCCATAATATTTTCCTCCCACTTTCTTAATTGGTTTAATCATAGTATTGATTTGGAGATATCAAAACCAAGAATAAACTTCATATATTTATTATAATTTAAAAATCACACTTTTGCAAGGCTTATTTTAAAGATGCTAACAATTCATCTTTTTTCATTGTAGAGTAGCCTTTTACTCCCTTTTCTTTAGCTAATGCTTTTAACTCCGCTAAAGTTTTAGAACTTAAATCTTCTTTAACTTCTTTTTTAGTTTCTTTCTTTTCAGTCTTCACTTCAGTTTTAGCTTCTTTTTTAACCACTTTAACTTCACCATTTAATGCTTTTTTAGCAGTTTCAACTAATGCAGTAAATGACTTAGGATCATCAATTGCCATTTCTGATAGCATCTTTCTGTTGATTTCGATACCAGCTTTAGCAAGTCCATTTATAAATTTAGAATAACTTATTTCATTTTCGCGACATGCAGCATTTATTCTTGTAATCCATAATTTTCTGAAGTTTCTCTTATTTTGTCTTCTATCTCTGTATGCATAAGCTCCACTATGGAAAACTTGTTCTTGAGCAGTTTTATAAAGTCTATGTTTACTTCCAAAATAACCCTTTGCTTCTTTTAAAACTTTTCTTCTTCTATTTTTAGAAACGTTTCCGCCTTTAACTCTTGCCATATTTATTCACCTCCATGATTAGATAACAGATTTTAATCTGCTACTATCTCCTTTTGCGAGTGTTCCTTTATTTCTTCTTTGTCTTACTTCTTTTGCTGTATCTTTTCCAGTCTTATGGTTACTTCCAGACTTCATATAAGTTAAAGTACCATTTTTCTTTTTGTTAAACACTTTAGAACTAGACTTATGTGTTTTTTGTTTGCATTTTGCCATACTAATTTCCTTCTTTCTTTTTTGGTGCTAAAATCATTGCAATTTGTCTACCTTCTTGCTTAGGTTCTGTTTCAACAACAGAAACATCACTTAAAGCATCAGCAAACTTTAAAAGTACATCGCGACCAAGTTCTGGTCTTGCCATTTGACGACCTTTAAAACGAATAAATGCTCTAATCTTATGTCCTTTTTCAAGGTATTCTTTTGCATTTTTTCTTCTTGTTTCAAAGTCTCCAACATCGATAGTTACTGATAAACGATATTCCTTCATCTCTTTATTTGCTTCTCTTGCTTTCTTTTGGCTTTCTTTAAGTTTCTTTTGCTTTTCATAACGGTATTTGTTATAATCCATTATTTTAGCAACAGCAGGAACGCCATTTCCGTTCATTAAAACTAAATCAAGTCCAGCATACCCCGCAAGTGTAAGAGCGTCTTTTCGCTTTTTTAGTCCCATCTTTTCGCCATTTGGCCCAATTACCATCAATTCCTCAGCTTTGATATTTTCATTGATTGGTAGTTCATTACTATCAAATTTTGCTATAATAAGCACCTCCAACATTACAAAAACGGATACCTATTTAGTACCCATTCCAAAAAAGTTTATTAAATAAATATTAATACTTTTATGGCATTTACCTATCGCTATTCGCAATCAGGTGGATACAAAATCTCTTTCCCTTTTCAAGTAACAACATTATCTTACAATATTATTTTATGTTTGTCAAACACTTTTATCACTTTTTTATACTTTTTGTGTATTTTTTTAATAATTATAAAAAACTTTATTCTACTTTAAAATAAGCATCTCTGTCAAAACCATTGGTAATTCTGGCAATTTCATCTACTAATTCAAGCATCTTTTCATCACCAGTATAAAATTTACGCAGCTCATCTTCATCAGCACATGTCATCCAATATAAAGAATATTCTAAAGAACCTTTTTTAAAAGTCGAAGAATCCATATTATCAAGATTTACAATAAATAGAATTTCTCATACTTAGAACTTTTAAGATATTTTCGCTTATATTAGCAATCTTTTTATCTTCCTCCTCCCTTGAATGGTTAAATTCTAATGAAAGAAACACAGCTTCCTTATCAATAGCTCCACTATTACATGAATCGCCAGTCTCACACAAATTACCTTTTTTATTATTTCCATTAGTATATTATCATACATACACAATCTCTTCTTTTATTGCAACATTATATAGCACATTTTTCTTTTTACCAAATCTTTTTTTGTAGCTAAAATTTTATTCTCAGTTAAAACCAACTTTCATTATTTTAGCAAACGAAGCATCCTGATATACAAAAACTAAAAGAAGAACCGTTATTCCAATTCTTCTTTTAGTTTTTGAATTTCTTCAGCGGAAAGATTAGTAATTTCTAATATTTCGTTAACACCGTATTTTTTTGCAAGCATAACTTTGGCAATATCCAGATTTCTTTGTTCGATGCCTTGTTCACGGCCTAGTTCAATGCCTTGTTCAATGCCGTCCGTTTTTCCAGCTTGGTACTCTAAACGTTTTACTTCTTCTTCATCATAATAAAACCTTTTATCAAAGTCATCAGTCATTGAATGCACAACTTCTACTATCTTTGCCATAAGTTCATCTCCATCATACATGCTATCAATATCTACTTTATCATTACATATAAGAATATAAAGCAGATACTCTAAAGACTCTTTGTCTTTACTAACACTAGTATAATCCATATTCTGAAGTTTTGCAAGATTAATGTCATGAATTTCAAATAATGGATGCAATTCTTTGTGAGATACCGTGTCAAGGACTTTACTTACTACAATGA
>CAVGEW010000026.1:0-7531 GCA_963628465.1 Agathobacter sp.
GTATTATAGTCTTCCAAAAGTTTATCAAAATTCTCTCTATAATTAATAATACTTTGCGCTTTTAAATCATATTTACCACTTGTAAATAAATTAATATATATTCTATCTCTATCAAATATATCATCAAAAGAATACATTAAATCTTCAGTAATATCTTTAGAAGATTTATACTCAGTTATATCATCAAAAAGTTTAGAATATGAAGCTTCTATTTGCGATTTATCTACATAAACAACTAAAGGATTATTTGCATAATCAAATAATGAATTTTTACCTACTGTAGATACTTCATCAATAGCTTTTATCTTAATACTTGCAAGTTCTTCACTACTTTTTTGAGTATTTTCATCAAAATATTTAATAGTATCAACAACATTACCATCAAACTCAATTCTAATCGGATGGTCATAATCTATTGGGAAAATATCTAAAATAAATCCACGAACAGCATACTCACCACTCATTGTAACTAGTGATTCACGGTGATAACCTAACTTATCAATTTCACTTACAAAATCATCACGTTTTATAATATCAAGTTTTTTTAAATCCAAAAAGTTTCTAGTGCTTATACTTGGCAAATATTTTAAATACCCCATAAGGTTAGTTACTACAATAAACTTATTATCAGATTTTAATTTATCTAAAGTCTCAAGTCTTTTGTACTTAAGTTCCGGACTACACGCAACCAGCATTGAAGATAAAAAATCATCCATTGGAAAAAGTAATGTATTATCATGTATGTTAGATAAACCATCATACATTTTATTAGCTTCATATAAACTAGATGTTAAAACAATTATATTTCTATTATACTTTTCCGCAAGTCTTTGAACGAAAAAGAAGCTTAACTCACTCGTTAAACCAGAAATTTCTTCACCTATATCATATTTAAAATAATCATCTAAAAACTTCATATAACCTCTTTATTTAGTATTATAAACATTCATTGTTTTATCTATTCCATTATTTATAAAAGATTCAATTATATTTCTAAAAATAGAAAATTCTTTATTTAATATATCCATATCATTTTTAGTAAATTTACCTAAAACATAATCAATAACTTCATCTTTTTTTACGCTTCCAATACCCACCTTCAATCTAGGAAAGTTTTGAGTACCTAAAGATGCTATAATAGATTTTATACCATTATGTCCTCCGCTTGAAGAATTAACCTTTAATTTATACAAACCAATAGCTTCATCTAGATCATCTTGAATAATTAAAATATCATTTGTATCAATATTAAAATATCTTACAAATTCCCCGACTGCATTACCAGAATTATTCATAAAAGTAAGAGGTTTTACAAATAAAACTTTTTCCCCATTTATAACACATTCATAATATAATGCATTAAACTTATTAGACCATTTTATATTTCCTAGATAATCATCTAAGACCATAAAGCCAATATTATGCCGTGTATTTTCATATTTTTTTCCAGGATTACCTAACCCTACGATAAGTTTCATAACTAACTCCTTTCAAATAGATGTTGATAAGTATCTAGTTTATCAACACAAATTTCTTTATTTACTTTTATACCTAATTTACTATTTTTAACACATTTTACCAGTACAGTACTCGGACTAGCATCTTTTTTAGTACATACCAACTGCATTTCTTTAACATTTAATTTATATTTATTCGCGAGTATTATAATCTCATCTAATCTATCTACACGGTGCACTAAATAAAATGTTCCATTATCTTTTAAAAATTTATTTACCAAAGAAAAGACTGTCTCTAAATCAATAGTTATTTCATGTCTTGCAAGTGTTAAATAATCATTTTTATTCAAACATTTATTTTCATTTGTTTTAAAAAATGGTGGATTACACGTTATAATATCAAAAGTATTTTGTTTATAATATTTATCTATATTTTTTACATCATCATTTACAATAGTAATCTGATGAGCTAGTCCATTCAAAGAAACAGACTCAACTGCTAAACTAGCAATATCTTTTTGAATTTCAAAACCTACGATATTAGCTTCAGTTTTTAAACTTAAAACAAGAGGAATTGGAGCATTTCCCGTGCACATATCTAAAATAAATTTATCACTTTGTTTTAATGAAACAAACTCAGCAAGCAAAAGAGAATCTAAGGAAAACTTAAATCCATCTTTAATCTGCATAATATATCTATTTGGATAATCAAATAAATCATTCGTTACTTTCGAAATCATAATCTATTTTTTCCCCGTTTAACATAATCTTACCTCTATGATTTATAATATCAATACTTATGACCTCGGCATCACCGGAGTTTGTATGAATAGTTTGACCAACCTTAGGCAATCTCTTAGCCGCCTCAATATAAGCTTCATCTTCATAAGCAAGACAGCACAAAAGCCTTCCACAAGCTCCATTTATCTTTGAAGGATTCAGAGCCAAATTTTGATTTTTAGCCATATTCATGCTTATGGTATCCATTTTTTTCAAGAATCTAAGGCAACATAACTCGCCACCGCATACGCCAATACCACCAATTTCTTTAGCTTTATCCCTTGCACCAATTTGTCTTAATTCAATTCTAGTATGGTATACACTAGCCAATTTTTTAGCAAGTTCTCGAAAATCCACCCTAGCATCGGCCGTAAAATTAAATAAAAGCTGAGTTCTATCCAAATTAAATTGAGCATTAACTATATTCATATCAAGACCTAATTCATCTGCAAAAGAAATACATTTCTTATAAGCTTTGTCAGCATCTTTTAAATTTTCTAAATAATCATTGTATTCATAATCTAAAGCTTTTCTTTCAATTTCACCTAAAATCTCTTCATAATCCTTTACTAAAGTTTCCACAACTCTAGCAAGCTGAGGACCTCTATCCGTGGTAATAACTACTAAATCATCAATCTTTAGTTCTTCTTTAGCTTTATAATAATACTTCTTATTTAATCCATTAAATATAACACCATATACATTATTCATCATAATCACCCAACTTTATCACAAATTTATCTAACAATAACTCAATATTTGCGTTACTATCTAAATCATCTAAGAAGGCCGTAACCATATTGACCCTTTTTAAAACATCATTATAAGAAAGATTTGTCAAACCATCTAATTTAGCAAAATTAAACTTATTTTTAAAACCTAACACCTTATGTAATAATTCTTCATATATAATAAGGATTATTTTAAAGATAGTTCTTATATCATCTCTTTCTTTAAATTTACACATAAGTACATCTCTATTATACAATATTACATCTTTTTTTTCTACTTCTATTTTTTCTAAATAATCAATTGCTACATCAGTATAATCTTTATACGTATCATTATAAATACCATTTATATCTAACTCCTGCATTTCATAAAAAACCTTAACTACTTCACATCTACTTTTTATTGTCGAAATAACATTATTAGCATTATCAGTTATAAAAAAGCCTATGATATTTGGTTCAGGTTCTTCCAAAAATTTAAGCATAGTATTTGCTGATGCACCATTTAACTTTTCGGCTCTTTTTATAACATATATATTATCTTTTGTGTAAATAGGAATAGAGCTAAATCTATTTTTTAAATCAATTACTTGTTCTTTTTTTATATTCATCCCATCAGGTTCAACTACTATCAAAGAAGGTAAAGTATTTTGCTCAACTAAATTACATAAATTACATTTACTACAGTTATCACTATATCCATTTTGACAAAAGATCTTCTTTATAACCTTTTTCAAATCATTAAAACATTCATCTAAGTTATTTGTTTCAAGCAAATAAGCATGAGATATTTTATTCTCATGATAGAATTTTACTAATTTTTCTAATACCTCTGCTTTCACTTTTTCCTCCTAGAGTAAAACAAAATATATTGCAATAAGAGCCAAAAGCCCACTCATACCAAGTGAGGATATTACACTAATTGTTATAACATTGATAGGAATAAATATTTTTAATCCCGATGCTAGTAAATTAAACGCATAAACCAAACATATTGCAAAAACAATTCTTTTTACTATTATAAATATTACTTTTTTCATAAGCTTCCTCAATAAAGTATATGAAAATATATATTTTTAATCACTAATTTTTTTTCTATCTTCAAGAGCCTTATCTAGAGTGATTATATCTAAATAATCTATCTCAGCTCCCATAGGTATACCATAAGATAACCTGGAAATAAGTACATTTTTCTTTTCAAAAATCTTTTTAATATACAAAGTCGTAGTTTCACCCTCAACCGTAGATTTTAATGCCAGTATAAGTTCTGGTTTCTCTAAGGATTCTACTCTTTTAACCAAACTTGCCAAATTAATATTGTCTGGCCCTATATTATCTATTGGACTTATTAACCCATTCAACACATGATAAACCCCCTTAAAATTACCAACTTTCTCAAAAGAAAATACACTTTTATAATCTTCAATAACACAAATAATATTTTTATCTCTGTTTTCATCAGCACAAATATTACATATATCATCTTCAGTTAAATGACCACATACACTACATTTATGTATTTTTTTAATATTTTTTACAGATTCAGAGTATTTATCTATATCATCTTCTTTAAAATTAAGAGTAGCAAGCGCAAGCCTTTCGGCATTTCTTTCCCCAACTCCTGGCAATTTCTTATAATAATTAATTAATTTTTCCAATGATTCAGGATATATCATATTAGAAAAGTCCACTCATAGATGCATAACTACCAAGTTTACTTTCAGTTTCTTTGTCAATTTTTTCAAAAGCATCCTTAATAGCTATCATAATCATATCTTCAAGCATTTCCTTATCATCAGAATCTATGGCACCTTCCTTTAAAATTTTAAAAGATTTAATTTCTCTTTTTCCATTAAATACTATTTCAACCCATTCAGATTTGCCACAAAATTCCATGGCATCAATTTCATCTTTTTTCTTTGTAATATCCCTTTGCATCTTTTGTGCTTGTTGCATTATTTGTTGCATATTCATATTTTATCATCCTTCCTTATTCAACTTCAATTTTTTTTATATCAAATATATCCGCAACATCAGATATATCTGCATTACAACTTTTTGTTACATTTTCTTCTTCATTTATAAGACTATATTTATATCCAGTTTTAACTTTTTTAGCATAATCAGTCTTTTCTAAAAGCCATCTCTTATCATCAATAAATACTAGTTTATAATCTAATTCAGAAAACTTTTTAAATTCATTTTCTATTTTTTCTAAATTATCCATTAACTCTCTATCCTTATGGGGTATTGTAACCTCAATAATTGCATAATTTTTAGATGCCGCCGCAACATCTGTGTCACTAACCAACCCTTTAACAGCAGCATCCTCAATTTCTAACACAAAATTATTCCATTTATCAATTAAATTTAGTTTATCACTCTTCGTAGCGCCTACAAAACAATTATTAATTCTAATATTAACCTTTTTATCATCAAAAGTTTTCTCTTTTACAGTTTTATTTTCACTTTCAACTTTAATTTCTTCAAGTTCCAATTTAGGCGGAGCAATAGTTTCTATCTCCAAATTTATATTACTTTTCAAAGGCGCATCAACATACCCTAGAAGTAACATTTTTATTATTAAATACGGATTAACATTTATATTAATTTTCATCAAAATATTATTTAACTCCAACACCAGATTCTTACAGTTATCAAAGCTAAGCCTCCATCCACCTGGGGTAGTTAAAAGTTTAACTCCCAAATCACTTAAAGAAAAAACTAATTTTTTAACAAATATCTTATAATTTAGATTAACACTCTCAAGCTCTTCAAAAATATTTTCTATTCCCTCAACATCATTTTTATCAACATATTTAATTAAATCATCTATCTTTTTATTAGAAATACTACCAATCTCATTAGATACCAACTTACTTGTTATTTTTTCATCATTTTTAGAAAGTTGATCTAGAATACTTAAAGCATCTCTAAGTCCCCCATCGGCAAGTATTGCTATTTCTCTAAGTCCATCTTCTTCATAACTTATCTTTTCTTCATCACAAACATATTTCAATCTATTTACAATATCAGTATCAGAAATTCTATGAAATTCAAATCTTTGACACCTTGACACAATAGTAATTGGCACACTTTCTAAATTAGTAGTCGCCAATATAAATATAACATGTTCAGGTGGTTCTTCTAATGTAAGAAGTAACGCATTAAAAGCACTTTGACTTAACATATGAACTTCATCTATAATATATATCTTATATTTAAGACTCGCAGGCATTATTTTAACATTATTTATAAGTTCTCTTATTTCTTCAACTCCATTGTTTGAAGCGGCATCTATCTCAATAATATCAGGATTACCATTAAATGATAAACAACTATCACATTTACCGCAAGCAAACCCAGATTTATTATCTATACAATTAACAGTTTTCGCAAGTATTCTGGCAGTCGAAGTTTTCCCAGTTCCTCTAGGACCTGAGAAAAGATAGGCATGGGCTATTTTATTTTCTTTAATCGAATTTTTAAGAATATCTACAAGGTGCTTTTGTCCAACTAAATTTTCAAAACCATCAGGACGATATTTTCTATATAAAACTTTGTAATTCATAGAACCCTCCTTATCTATTAATTATATCACAATTATATTTATTTTTCTCTTAAATTTTTAAAAAAATCACTTAATATATCACGATATGTATCTTCATAAGCAATTTTATTTATCTTTTCCCATTTTGTCTTAGCAAATTCTTTTTTAGAACTGGGCTTATCTAGAAGATAATATACAGAATCTATTCTACTTTGTTTAATAATTTCTGAGCACATACTACAAGGAATTAAAGTAACATATAAAAAACAGCCTGCTAAATTCCAATTACCAAGCACTTTTTGGGCTTTTAATATAGCATTTATCTCAGCATGGCCAAGTATATTTTGACTTTGCTCCCGAGTATTATATCCTGACGCAATAACTTTACCATCCTTAACAATAACAGCTCCTACGGGAACATCACCATTTTCAGCAGATTTGCTAACATTATCCATCAAAATATCAAATATATCCCTGTTCATAACTCCTCCAAAAAAAATGTGCACACAAACAGAGGCTGATGTGGCTGCTATTTTCCAATTCTGACCAGGTTACAGCATATTTGTTGCACGTCTTCATAGTACCAAATATTTATACTTATGTCAAGAAAATTAATTTATTTTTTGTGTGGATAACTCAAAAACGATTTTATTATAGTTATAAATTTTAGCTGAATCTCAGGGAAACTTCTTTAAGCAAAAATATTATGTTAACCAATTATTTCCCGGGAAATATTTTTTTAATAAATAAAAAACAATAATTTTGTGGATAATTTTTAAATTCAAACATCTCACAAACCCAGGTTAAACCAGGCTTTAATTAAAATCAATGTCACCTCAAAAACTTAACTACACAAAAAATATTATGTTAACCAATTATTTCCCGGGAAATATTTTTCTCCAACAAACGCAGAAATAATCAAACATTTGTTTGTAAATATATTTATAATGTTTCACGTGAAACATTATAAACAAAATATAACAATAAATTTCAATATTTTCAAAACATAATTT
>CAVGEW010000027.1:0-2096 GCA_963628465.1 Agathobacter sp.
GTCATGAACTATAAAATGGTCTAACTTATTAAGATAATAAATAGATAAAAACTGACTAGTCATATTACCTATGGGAAGTCCCTTCCCATAGGCATACAAAGGAATATCTACATCCTTAGTTTTAATATATTTAGATATTATTTTATTAATATATTCTTTATTTGTACTATCGATTATTTTACAGATAATACTATATTCGAAAGGATCTAATTTATTTATAAGTAAAGACTTTAATACATCATGATTAATAGTATAAAAATACTTACTTATATCTAACTTTAAAACGTAAATAGTATCATATTTACGTTTTAAAGTATTAATATACTTTAGAACTAGCTTTATAGCATAGTCTGTACCCATATTCTTTCTTGTAGCAACATTTCTTGGGTCTAATTCCTTAGCTAAGTTTTTTTCTAGTATATACCTAGTTACAAAATGATTTATGAGTTTATCTTGCACAGATAAACTCATAACAAGTCTACATTTTGGTTCAAATATTAGGAATATATTATATTCTCCGTGACCTACATTACCTTCTTTAAGCATATCTATGATATTTTCTATATATTGCATTTTATTGATTTCAAAGTTATATATTTTTTTCTTATTTTTAACATTTTTACTTATCTCAGTATCATATATATTTAAAAGTGTATCTATATTTAAATGTTCAAGCATTCTTACACCATGTATATATCATCTTATTTAAATCACCTAATTTTTTAGATGCTTTCAAAACTTGTTTTTCACTAAGATAATTTAATTTATAAGCTCTTTCTAAGTAAAAATCAACTTTGTTGATTTTTGCTAAAGCTTCGATTTGATAATTAAGTTTTATTTCTTTTCTCGATTCATAATTAGCTTTATTTATAAGTTCTAGAATATCTAGAGCATCTTTATATACCATATTTTTAGTATACATATCTCTTTTAGGAAAAGTTTTTAAAAGATTTTCTAAATCTAAAATAAAACTTTTAATTGTCTTGACAATTAAAAACTTTTCATTTTTTATTAAGTCTTGCATCTTCAATCTCCTCTACAACCTTTTCTAAATCTTCAAGTGAAAAGTTATCTAACTTGTCATTTAAGTTTTTTAGTCTTTCTTCCATATCTAGTTTTTTAAGGCCTTCTTTAATAGAAGCTTTATATTCTTTAATTATTCCTTTAGTTTCTTCAATTACTTGGTCTTTTTCATATATTTTATAAGCAAGTTTTTTTGATTCTAAAGCTACCTTTACTTTAGCTAGCGCTACAACAGGAAAACCTACACTTTTTTTATGTGGGTCATATTTATAACCTAGTAAGTGATGAAGTATAACAGCATCATCACCATATGCATTATAGAAATTACCAGATTTATATAATGCGACAAAATTTTTTTCTTTCATAATTCTCCTTTACTTCCTTTACTACTTTAATTTTTATATAATAACCAAACCAAAACTACCCACATCATATTTAGTTTGTTTTACATCAACACCCTTTCTTTTTCACGACACACATAAAATCTATCGCTAGATAACTAGCAACTTGGACTTACATCACTTTTGAAACTACAAAGTAAATGCCAAGATAATTTAATACTTAATATCAATACGGCTAGCAGGGGACGTACGTATACCTCCCCGTCCGTATTACACGTTTAGAGCATAAGCCCAAGGATAATCTTTGTCCTCTATCTCACCGATTACAAGACCTTAATCTTATAATAAATTCTGGAATAATACAGGTCTCCGGCCGCACCGCATAGCTGTTGTTGTCGACGTTGTTGTTGTTCACTTGCCCCGTGGAATTGACGTTGAACGCATTGTTCGAGTTGTCCGAGTTGCGGGAAACAATTTACCACAAGATTACCCTACAGAGTAAAAGTAAAATACTTGGACTTACATCAATAAACTACTTGAATGCCAAAGATTTGTTGATAACTTTTGCGCCTACTGCCTCGTCAGCAGCTACTCGCTGCTTCGCGGCAGATTCCATAGTTCTACGCCCTCTCTTCCTCCGAACGTAGGTTTGTCGCGGGCTCGCCTAGCTCCTTAGTCGGCGCTAGTCTCGCTCATTCCCTAACCTAGTTTTATCGGATTGCTCGAGCTTCC
>CAVGEW010000028.1:0-9337 GCA_963628465.1 Agathobacter sp.
ATATATTATCATAACGGAACAATAACTAGTGATGATGGAACTGTTTTAGATGCCAATGATGGTTCATATAGATATGCAGGAGCAAGTGCTAGCGTAAATAACTATGTATGTATAGGCTCAACAGAAACAACATGCCCAGATGCAAATCTATTTAGAATAATTGGGGTATTTAATGATCAAGTAAAAGTAATAAAAGCAACATCAATGGGAAATATGACATGGGATAGTAAAGGTTCAAATACATGGTCAACATCTAGTTTATATAAATACCTAAACGGATTAGATACAAATGCAGGAAGTGGATATATTGATAGTATAAGTAGTTTCTCAAGTAAAATAGCATCAGCGACGTGGAAAGTGGGAGGTGTTTCATCTGAAGAAGTAACTGCAGCAGTGATGTATACCAATGAAATGAATAGTACAGAAGCTGGCACAGATAACAAAACAGAAGTTACAGATACGAAAATAGGCTTAATGTATGCAAGTGACTATGGATTTGCAGCAAGTCCTACCGCTTGGGGTATAACATTAGTTAATTATGAAGGTAACGATTCTGCTGGCACAGCCATACCAACTATAAATTGGCTACATCTTGGCTCATATGAATGGCTTGTGTCCCGCTACACTAATGACTCGTCTTTTAGTCTGTTTGTCTATTCGGCAGGATCCATCTATGCTAGCGGTGGTTATGTTACAGGTTCCATTGCAGTCCGTCCTACCTTCTACCTCAACTCCTCTGTAACCTATGCCTCGGGCTCAGGAACTTCAAGTGCCCCAATCAGATTATCGTAGATTTTATTTTATCGTAGAATTTAAAATGTAACTGGTTGCTGATTTAGTACTTTACAAGTAATAAATAATTTATTATGTAATAGTAGATAATAGTTTTAAAGTTAGCGTATTATATGTAAAAGGTGGAGTTATTATAAGTATTTTATACTAAGAGTTTTGAAACAAAATATTGCATTATTGTATGGACTTTTATTAATTTTACTTGTATAATTATGTTATAAGAAATGGGGGATTATTATGCCAAAAAATATTGCCTTAGGAGTGGATGATTTTAAAAAAATTATTGATAGAGAATGTTTTTATGTTGATAAAACACTATTGATAAAACATATTATTGATGATAGGGGTGATGTTTGTTTAATTACTAGACCCAGAAGATTTGGAAAAACTTTAAGTTTAAGTATGTTAAAGTATTATTTTGATATTAATTTAGATAGTAAATATTTATTTAATGGTTTAAATATTATGTCATGTGATGAAAAATATATTTCTGAATTGAATTCCAGCCCAGTTATATTTTTAACTTTGAAAAATTTGACCGATAATACCTTTGATAATAATATTAAGACTTTAGAAAAATGCATATCTATAATATATGATGAACATAGATACTTACTTCAAAGTGATAAATTACAAGATGATGAAAAGAAATTTATTGATAAAGCATTAAATGAAGAATTAAATATTGTAGATTTAACTCAATCATTATTTAAGTTATGTATATATTTATATAAGCATTTTGGTAAAAATGTATTAATTCTCCTTGATGAATATGATGTTCCTTTACAAAGTGCTTATATAAATGGTTATTATGATGAAGCAATGCCTTTTTGGAAACAATTTTTTAATAGTACATTTAAAACAAATTCTTATCTTTATAAAACAGTTCTTACTGGTGTAAGTAGAGTTGCTAAAGAAAGTATATTTAGTGGAGCCAATAATTTCACTGTGTATAGTGTAATGCAAGACAACACTTTTAGTAGTGATTTTGGTTTTACTCATGAAGAAGTTGAAAAAACACTAAAGGATTATAATTTATCAGAAGCTCTAGATGATGTCCAAAAATGGTATGATGGATATAAAATAGGAGATGCAAATAATTTATATAACCCATGGAGTGTACTAAATTTTTTGAAAAATAATTCTTTAATGCCATATTGGGTTAATACAAGTAGCAACGACATAATAAAGATGATTCTTAAAAATTCAACATCTATAAAGCTAGAACTTGAAAAGTTACTTGTGGGTGAAGAAGTAACTGTTAGAGTTGAAGAAGAAATGATACTTGATAATATAGAAGCTAACGAAAATAATGTCTGGGGTTTACTTATCGGAACAGGTTACTTAAAGGTTACTAATCAAATAGATTATAGATATGCAAGTGTAGCAATACCAAACTATGAAATTAAAAGCTTGTTTGAAGATATTATAGATAGTTGGTTTGGTGGTTATGTATCAGGTCAAAACTTAAATACACTTCTTAACTCTTTAGTAAAACTTGATTATGAAAGTTTTATTGGGTATTTCAAACAAATAACTCTTGAAATGTTTAGTTCATGGGATGTAGGTATAAATACCTCAGAAAACTTCTATCACGCTTTTGTTTTAGGTCTTATGGTGGGTTTAAAAGATAAATACTATATAACAAGTAATAGAGAAAGTGGTTATGGAAGATATGATGTATTGTTAAAAGCTAAAGATAAAGAAAACCCAAGCTTTATAATGGAATTTAAAGTAGTAAAAAGTACATTTGAAGAATCAATTGAAGAAGCTAAAAAACAAATAGTAGATAAAGCTTATGAAACTTGCCTTGTAAATGAAGGGTATATTAAAATAGAAAAAATGGTATTTGCATTCCAAGGTAAACATGTGGAAATAGAAGTATTCTGAAGAAGGGTACTTCTTTTAAAATTAAGAAAAAATTTTGTTTTTTAAAGTTTTTTCGGGTAAGGCTTATACATCTAAGATACTACCTTATATAGCTAAGTAATTGCTATTAATTTAAGTAAAAAAGTACTTTACAAGTAATAAATAATTTGTTATAATTTTAACATAATAAAGGGCGTGATAAAATGAAGATATCAAATGAAGTAAAGATATTGTTAGATAAGTTATACAATCTTCGTGGTGAAGATAGTGTAATACTAGTTAAAATGAATAAAGAAAGGGAAGAAGCTATAGAAACTGGTGAAAGAACTAAGAATGAAAAAGAAGTTCTTTTAGAAAAAATAGCTAAATTAACTACGGAAGAAGAAACTTTACAAGAAGAAGGTAATAAGTTAATATCTTTACTTAGTAATATAAATAGAGATGATTTTGCTAATGTTTTAGACCGTTTGCAAATAGACTTTGATCCAGCATTAATAAATGAAAAGGTAAGTAATATGCTTCCATCTACGATAGAAAAGGTTTCTGTTGAGAAAAAGGATGCTAGTGAAGAATTAGAAAATGTTGAACTAGAAATGAATAATGCCATAACTAAAGTTGAAGAATTAGGTATTAGAAAAGATGAAGCACTTGCTAATCAAGCTAAACTTAATGAATACTTTGCTCTAGCACTTGAAGGAAATATCAACATAACTAGGGATGCTATTACTAGTTTACTTGAAAAGTTTGACTTTAATGAAGATGAACAAAGAGAAGCTGCGAAGATTTTAATGTTCCCAGAAGATGCATTATATGAATATGATGGAATCTATAAAAGTAAAGATAAAGCAAGTAGAAAAACTATAACTGAAGTTCTAGTAGAAGCTAAGAAAGAATCTGCTACTGAAGTTAAGGAAGAAGAAAAGCCTATTATAGAAGAAACTAAAGAAGTTGAAGCAAGTCTTGAAGCTCCATCTACCCTTGAAGATATATTTGATAAAGTAATCACTGAAAATAATATTCCTGAGGTAGAAAGTGCTCCTTCAGAAACTCCTATATTTAGCGAAAGTAATGAAGAAGTAGTAACAAGTGAAGTTAACGAGAAAGAAAAATTAATTAATTTGCTAAACTCTTTAGAGGTTAATACAAATGCTTTAACTAGTGAAAAACAAGAAAAGATACTTGCAAGTTATGATGAAGAATTAATTAAAAATAATGTTGATGCATTAAAAGAATATAAAGTATCTCTTGATATAATAAATGATAATCCTGAAATTTTATATGATAAAGAACTAAGAGAAAAACTAGAAAAGTTAATAAATATTGGTAAAGAAGCTCGTGATATTAGTTTAATGCCTAGTATATTAGTTAAATATGATTTAAAAGGTTTAAATAATACAATAAATATATTACAAATAAGTGGTTTAGATCCTAAAAAGGTTCCATTAATGGCTTATTAGAAAGGAGTATATAATGAAATCATTTGAAGAGGTAAAAAATATATACGAAGAAGAAAAGTTGGGGTTTGACGAAGCAAAAGAACATCCTGAAAAGTTCTTAATATCATTTGAACTTGCAAGTGATGAAAATAGAGCTTTACTAAAGGAATATGGTATTAATTTAAAACCTAGTGATTGGATAGTTCTTACTATAGAACCTGAACTTTTAAAGAAAACTGTTCTAAGAGCTAAAGACTTAGGTTTCTTGGAAGCTTATATTCAAACTCCATCATTTTTAAAACAAGATGTTGATAAAGTTATAAAAAGAATTGCTGAATTAGAACATCTAGGTATACCTTATAAAAGTGAAAAAGGTAAATATCAATCATACTTATTTAGTGAAAGAGGTTATAGTTATGTTCTAGAAAGTAGTAAAGGACAAGATGTAACTCCCAGTGTAAAAGATTTTGAATTAAAAGAAATGGCTGACAGAGTAATGGAAACCTTTGCTATGGAAGATAAAAAAGATGAAGTGTATGCTAAACTTGTTTCACTTGAAAATGAAGGATTAAGTATTAAAGATACTTTAGTAGAAGCTTTCAGGTCTTATAGTGAAAATGTAGATTACTTAGCATCTAGCATTGATGAAGTTCTTGAAGCTAATAAAGAAGAAATAAAAGGGAGAGTAGCATGAATTTTTTAAAAGAATATGGTTTTTTAGATAGTGATATTAGTGAATACGAAAATAATACTCCTGATAAGATAAAAGATGTTATTTTAAAACATGAAAACTTAGTTAGAGTAAATCTAGAATATCTTAAAGGTCTAGGAGTGGAAACATATAAAGAAATATTTATTAATTATCCTGATATGTTTTTAATGGATGCTAGTAACTTTGAAGAAAGTTTGGCTAAATATGATAAAACAGAATTAGTAGAAAAATTAAATGCTAATTTTAAAATGGTTAAACATCTATAATAAATAAATTACTTCTCGGGCAGAAGTAATTTATTTGTTATGGACTAGCTCATAAAATATAGTAAGAATTAACCTTAAAGGGGGTGATTTCTTGACTATATCATTATCAGTTGTCATAATGCTTGTAGCATATATATTTGGTGCTATAACTAAAATGTTTACCCAAAAGTTACCTAATAATTTTATACCTATGCAAAATGTTGTTATAGGTATTATAAGTGGTATTATTTGTTATTTTCTAAAGCTTGATGAAAACTTGCTTAATTCTATTTTAATAGGGGTTATGTCTACAATGAGTGCAGGAGGTATAGCAGATTTAATAGAAGGAAAAAAAGAACAAGATAATGAAACAAAAGGTTAAATTTAAAGACTGGTTTTCAGTCTTTTTTTTGTTTTTGAAGAAGATAAATTATCACTAGAGGAGAAAAGGTCATATTATACTGAAAATATCCCTAGTAGTCCCGTGATATATGCCTCTAATACAGTTACCGATTTATTTAAACTCATGATGTGGTTTAATGGAATCATATATGTTGATAGGCTTGATAGTCAAAGTAGATTTATGGCAAAAATGGAGCAAATGAAATGCTCAGCCAAAGGAAAAAGTATCGTAATATTTCCGGAGGGAACTTATAATTGTTCTCCAAATAAACTACACTTACCACTTCATAAAGGCGTGGTAGATAATGTGTCTACTATTAAAAATGTAGTTTCTTGTCATGTGAGATTTGGTAAGCCGATAAATGTAAGTCTAACTGATGATGCTAATTTAAAACTAGAAGAATTATCCACCGCATTTTCTAGTATAAGATTTGATTTAATAACAGAAAAGGGAGTATTTAATCCTTGCAATAAGGAGTATATAAATTATGTATTATCACGAATTGATGCATGGAGTAAAATAAAAGTTAGTATTGATGATGAGAGAAAAACAATATATAGTGCAGATGATGATTTTTATTTGTTTCATCATATTTATCTTATTTGACATGCAAGGGAATTTATTAGAAACCCCTTTGGTTCAGAAATTAAGGAAAATATAGTTTTAGATAAAAACGGAAATTTAATAAATACGAATGAATTAATCAGTTTGTGTAGAACAAAATTATAAATAAATTTTGTTCTAGTAAATATAGCTTGTACATATTATTATCTTGGGAGGATATGTGTATGGGCTTAAATGAACAAGAAGTAATAGAATCTAGAAAAAAATATGGAACTAATGAAATAACCAAACAAAAACAAAACACTTTTATCCAGCTTTTGTTAGAGTCTTTGGCTGACCCGATTATTAAGATATTGCTTATTGCTCTAGCTATAAAAGTTGTTGTTTTATTTCGTGACTTTGATTGGTATGAAACAATAGGTATATTAATAGCAATATTCCTAGCATCTTTTATATCTAGTATAAGTGAATATGGCTCAGAGAAAGCTTTTTTACATCTTCAAGAAGAAAGTATTAAAACTAAAGCTAAAGTGAAAAGAAATGGTAAAGTAATAGAGATTTCCTCAAGTGAAATAGTTGTTGGTGATATTGTTATTTTAACTAGTGGTGATAAGATTCCTGCCGATGGATATTTAGTAAGTGGGTTTTTAAGTGTTGATGAATCCCTTTTAAATGGGGAAGCCAAAGAAGCTAAAAAAATAAGTAAAAATAGCCCAGTTATCGCCGATAATAACCGAATTTATCGAGGTTCCGTTGTTTATAGCGGGGAAGCTGAGTTGTTAGTTCGTTTTATTGGGGATAACACAATGCTTGGTAAAATATCTAAAGAACTTCAAGATGTAGTTCCTGAAAGTCCTCTCAAAGTAAAACTCCGTGGTTTAGCTAAAACTATTAGTAAAATAGGTTATGTTGGCGCAATACTTGCTTCCATCTCTTATCTGTTTTCTAGTATTGTTTTAAAAAATAATTTTGATGTAGATTTAATTATGGCTACGATTACTAATTTTCCTGTCATGTTTAGTTATTTGCTTTATGCTCTTACTTTGTCGGTTACTATTATAGTTGTTGCTGTCCCGGAAGGACTTCCAATGATGATAACTTTAGTTCTATCAAGTAATATGAAAAAAATGCTCAAAGACAATGTTTTAGTACGTAAACTTGTAGGCATTGAAACATCTGGTAGCTTAAATATACTACTTACAGATAAGACAGGTACTCTTACAAAAGGTGTATTAAAAGTTACAGAGTTTGTTACTCCAGATTTAAAGATTTATAAAAGTAGGCAAGATTTAAAGAAAAGTTCTAACTATGAAATACTGTATTCATCAATTTATTATAATAATGCAAGTATATTAAGTGATAACAAAGTAATTGGGGGAAATTCTACAGATAGAGCTTTACTTGAGTTTATAGGAAATGATAAAGATATAACTAAAAAAGTTGTTGATAAAACTTTGTTTGATAGTAAAATTAAGCATAGTAGTGTTACTTTAAGTGATGGGTCTATCTTAATAAAGGGCGCAAAAGAAGTGATATTTCCTAAGTGTAAAACTTATTTAAATAGCCTTGGTAAAGAAATGCCCCTTATAAATACAAGGATTATTGATAAAAAGATAGAGAGTTTTACAAAATCTTCAGGTAGAGTGCTTGTATTTGCTTATGGCAAAAGCATAAATAATTTATGTTTACTTGGTTTTGTTAATATTAAGGATGAATTAAGAAGTGAAGCTAAGGAAGGTATAAGGCTTATTAAAAGTGCAGGGATAAAACCTATTATGATAACGGGGGATGCAGTAGACACCGCAACATCTATTGCTCGTGAGGTTGGTCTTATTGATATAAATACAAATTTGGTTTTATCTAGTAGTGATTTAGAAAAAATGTCAGATGAAGAAGTAAAAGCTAAATTACCAAGCCTTGCAGTAATTGCTAGAGCGCTTCCACAAGACAAAAGTAGGCTGGTTTCTATCATTGAATCTATGGATTTAGTTGTAGGCATGACAGGGGATGGGGTAAATGATGCTCCAGCTCTTAAAAAAGCTAATGTTGGTTTTGCGATGGGAAGTGGAACAGACGTGGCAAAGGAAGCTGCGGATATTGTAATACTAGATAACAATATTTTATCTATTAGTAAAGCAATTCTTTATGGTAGAACTATTTTTAAAAGCATAAGAAAGTTTATTATTTATCAGCTTACAGTAAATACATGTGCTTTAATTTTATCTATTTTAGGTTCTCTTTTTGGTATTCAAACTCCGATTACAATTGTTCAAATGCTTTGGCTTAACATGATTATGGATACTTTCGCTGGTGTTGCTTTTTCCTATGAAGCGCCATTACTTGAATATATGTATGAACCTCCAAAGAAGAAAGATACACCTATTATGAATAAATATATGTATAGTGAAATAATATGGACTGGTATGTATTGTGCAACTTTATGTATTTTATTTTTAAAGCTCCCTATCTTTAAAGTTTTAATTAGACCTGGAGAAAAATATTTAATGACAGCTTATTTTGCCATGTTTATATTCATGGGTATATTTAACGCCTTTAATGCAAGAACAACAAGAATTAATACTTTTGCTAATCTTTCCAAAAACAAAGTTTTTATAGGTATATTTAGCTTTATTTTTATAGCCCAACTTTGGATTATTTATAATGGTGGTGATATTTTTCGAACCTATGGTTTAACCTTAAATGAACTTATTTTAGTCCTTATTCTTTCTTTAACAGTTTTTCCAATTGATTGGTTACGGAAATATATTTTGAAAAAAAAGGGTGTGGCGATTAAAATTTGACTGAAATAATGACTGAATTCATTTCACATAAGGGATTTTTTTACTGAAAAATGTTGTAATTTTTAAAAAAATGTGGTAATATATAGATACCGGAATTATTTTTGGACATACTGAAAAGCGACCGTATTTCATCGTTTAAATTGTTAAATGAAGTACCTTTTGGTAAGACTCTTCTTATGTATTCATGATTTACTTCAACACCATGTTTTTCATATGAAGAATAGGGATGGCAAAAGAAAATATTTGAGATCTTTTTGCCACTTTCTAGGTCTTTTTCAAAGTTCAAAACTGAAAAAAATTCCGAGCCATTATCAGTAAGAAAAATTCTAAATACTTTAGAATAAAGTTTTAATCCGAGTTTTTCTTTTAACAAATTGATTCTAGCATTAACTGATGCTGAATCTTTTTTATTTAAAAGAAAGATTTGGTGTTAGTATAGATGTATAGACACAAAATTTCAAACAGTGTGGTATAATATTACATTAAAGAAAGAGGTGTGTCTATGGCAAGACAAT
>CAVGEW010000029.1:0-14163 GCA_963628465.1 Agathobacter sp.
TTCCCACATATGCCTAGAACTAAAAAACCTTTAGAAACTAGACAAGGTAAAGGTAAAGGTTCTGTAGATGAATGGGTAGCAGTTGTTAAAAAAGGTAAGATTATGTTTGAAGTAAGCGGAGTTTCTGAAGAAATAGCTCGTGAAGCTTTAAGACTAGCTTCTCATAAATTATCTGTTAAAACAAAATTTGTCAAGAAAGAAGAAGTAAAGGATGGTGATTCTCTTGGAAATTAAGGAACTTAGAAAGTTATCTACTGAAGATTTAACTAAAAAAATCAAAGATACAAAGGAAGAATTATTTACAAAGAGAATGCAACATGCAAGTGGTACACTTGAAAAACCAGTTGAACTTAAAATGTTAAGAAGAGATGTTGCAAGAATGAAAACTATTCTTAAAGAAAGAGAAATTGATGGAGGTAATAAATAATGACAGAAAAGAAACAAGAATTAATTGGTAAAGTTGTTAGTAGCTCTAATAACAAAACAATAACTGTTAATGTTGAAACATCAAAAAGACATCCTTTGTATAAGAAAAATGTTAAATATTCAAAGAAATATGCAGCTCATGATGAAAAAAATGAAGCAAAAGTAGGAGATACAGTAAAGATTAGAATGACTAGACCATTATCTAAAACTAAAAGATATGAACTAGTAGAAGTTTTAACTAAAGCTGTTATCCTTTAGGAGGCAAAATTATGGTAATGCAAGAAAGTAGACTTAAAGTTGCTGATAACTCTGGGGCTAGAGAACTTTTAGTTATAAGAGTTCTTGGTGGTTCTAAAGTTAAATATGGTAATATTGGGGACGTAGTTGTTGGAACTGTTAAAAAAGCTATTCCAAACAGTCCTGTTAAAAAAGGTAAAGTTGTTAAAGCTGTTATCGTAAGAAGCGTTGAAGGCGTAAGAAGAAAAGATGGTTCTTATATCAAATTTGATGATAATGCATGTGTTCTTATTAAAGATGATAAATCACCAATCGGAACTCGTGTACTTGGACCTGTAGCTAGAGAGTTAAGAGAAAAAGACTACATGAAAATCGTTTCTCTTGCTGGGGAAGTATTATAGGAGGCAAAATGAAAGTAAAAGTTGGAGATACTGTTAAAGTAATTGCTGGTGCTGATAAAGGTAAAACTGGCAAAGTTATTAAAACATATAAACTTACATCTAAAGTTGTTGTTGAAGGTGTACACATTGTAAAAAAACATAGTAAACCTACAAGTATGAATGACAAAGGTGGAATATTTGAAATCGAAGCTCCTATACATGTTTCTAATGTAAAGGTAATTGATGCAAAAGAAGCTAAGGCTTCTAAAACAAAAGAAAAAGTAGAAGAAAAAGCAGACAAAAAAGCTAAAGCTTCTAAGAAAGTGAGTAAATAATTATGAGTAATTTTAAAAAGTTATATAATGAAAAAATTGTTCCAGAACTTATGAAAGAACATAATTATTCAACTATTATGGCTGTGCCAAAACTTGAAAAAATTGTTATTAACATGGGTGTTGGCGAAGGTAGTAAAGACGAAAAATATATTACTGCAGCTGTAAAAGATTTAGAAGCAATAAGTGGTCAAAAACCTGTTGTAACAAAAGCTCGCAAATCAATTGCTGGTTTCAAATTAAGAGAAGGTCAACCAGTGGGTGTAAAAGTTACACTTAGAGGTGAAAATATGTACAATTTCTTTGAAAAATTAGTTAAAATTGGTCTTCCTCGTGTTAGAGATTTCCGTGGAGTATCACCACATGCTTTTGATGGCAAAGGAAATTATACAATTGGTATTAAAGAACAATTAATATTCCCAGAAATTGAATATGATGAAGTTTTAAAAGTGCGTGGTATGGATATTATATTCGTTACTACTGCAAAGAGCAATGAAGAAGCTAAAAGTTTATTAAAAGGCTTCGGAATGCCTTTCAAGAATTAAGGAGGCACTATGGCAAAGAAAAGTATGATTGTTAAAAATCAAAGAACACCTAAATTTTCAACACGTGCATATACAAGATGTAATCGTTGTGGTAGACCTCATGGTGTATTAAGAAAATATGGAATTTGCAGAATTTGTTTTAGAGAACTAGCAAATGAAGGTAAATTACCTGGTGTTAAGAAATCTAGTTGGTAGAAGGAGGAAAATTATGTTTGTACAAGATAAAATAGCAGATATGTTAACTCGTATTCGTAATGCTAATCAAATGAAATATGAAACTGTTGAAGTTATTGGTACTAAAATGACTCTAGGTATTGCGGAAATACTAAAAAAAGAAGGTTACATTGCTGATTATGTATACGAAAAGAATACAAATGGTGATAAATTAACTTTAACACTTAAATATGGTCCTAAAAAAGAAAGAGTTATCGTTGGACTTAAAAGAATTAGTAAATCTGGTTTAAGAGTTTATGCTAAAGTGGATGAAATTCCTCGAGTTCTAAACGGACTAGGTATTGCTATAATTTCAACTTCTGAAGGTTTAATGACTGATAAAGAAGCTAGAAGTAAAGGGTTAGGGGGCGAAGTTCTTGCCTATATATGGTAAGCTAGTATTATGAGTAGAATAGGTGAAAGAAAATTAAGCATTCCTGATGGCGTCACAGTAAACGTTAACGGAAATATAGTTGATGTTAAGGGCCCTAAAGGTGAACTTAGCATTGAAACAAGCAAACTTGTAAGTGTTGTTGTCGAAGATGGCGTAGTTTTAACTAAACAAGTTAAACCATCTAAAGAAGCTAACATGATGCAAGGAACTACTAATTCATTAATTAGTAATATGATAATTGGTGTATCTAATGGATATGACAAAGGATTAGAAGCTGTAGGTGTTGGATATAGATTCCAAGTTAGTGGTAATAAAATCACTATAAATGCTGGTTATTCTCATCCAGTAGTTATGGAAGCGCCAGATGGATTAACAGTTACTAGTGAAAGTAATACAGAAATTACTATTCATGGTATTGATAAACAAAAAGTTTCTGAATTTGCGGCTAATGTTCGTAAAGTAAGAGAACCTGAACCTTATAAAGGTAAAGGTATTCGTTACAAAGGTGAACATGTTCGTCGTAAAGAAGGAAAGAAAGCGGCATAGGGAGGAGTTAAATTATGATTAAAAAAGAAGCAAGTAATAAAGCGCGTGTAAGACGCCACGAAAGAGTTCGTAAAACTATAAGTGGCACTTCTAGTCGCCCTAGATTAAATGTATTTAGATCTAATAAAGGTATTTATGCTCAAGTTATTGATGATGTAACTAAGACTACCCTTGCTAGTTCTTCAAATTTAGAATTAAAAATAGCTAATGGCGGTAATATTGAAGCCGCTAAAGCTGTAGGCAAAGACATTGCTGAAAAGTGTAAAAAATTAAAAATTAAAACTGTGGTATTTGACCGTGGAGGATACCAATATCATGGTAGAGTTGAAGCTTTAGCAGAAGCTGCTAGAGAAGCTGGACTAGAATTTTAAGGAGGGTAGCATGAGAAAAGAAGATAAAAGACAAGATAAGAAAAATTTACTAGAAGAAAAAGTTATATCTATAACTAGAGTTACAAAAGTTACTCAAGGTGGTAGACATTTCCGTTTCTGTGCTACTGTTGCAGTAGGAAATCGTAAAGGTTTAGTTGGAATTGGTAGCGGAAAAGCCAATGAAGTTCCTGAAGCTATTAAAAAAGCACTACAAGCAGCTAACAAAAACGTATGTAAAGTTGCTTTAAGCGAAGGAAGAACTATTCCTCATGAAGCTAAGGCTAAAGTAGGTAGAGCTGTAGTTCTAGTTAAGCCTGCTAAAGAAGGTCGCGGAATCATTGCTGGTGGTGCTGCTCGTGCAGTTCTTGAACTAGCTGGTGTTAAAGATATCGTTGCAAAAAGTCTTGGAGCTAATACTCAAGTTAATGTTGCTAAAGCTACTTTAGAAGCATTAAAGAGCCAAAGAACTCCAGAACATATCGCTGAACTTCGTGGCAAGAAAGTTGAGGAATTATAATATGAGATTAGAAAATTTACCAAAAACAAAAGAAATGAAAGCATCAAAAAGAGTTGGTAGAGGACCAGGTTCTGGAATGGGTAAAACATCTACGCGTGGAGAAAATGGTCAAAAATCAAGAAGTGGTGCTTCAATCAAAGCTTGGTTCCAAGGTGGACAAACACCTCTATATCGTAGAATTCCAATCCGTGGATTTAATAACAAACAATTTGAAACAAAATATGCTGTTATAAATTTAGCTGATTTAGACAAATTCTTTAATGATGGAGATGTTGTTACTCCTGAAGTACTAAAAGAAAGAAAAATTATAAAAAAACAACTTGATGGAGTTAAAGTATTAGGAAATGGTGAACTTACTAAAAAGCTTACTGTTAAAGCTAATAGATTCTCTTCAAAAGCTGTTACAAAAATCGAAAATATTGGTGGCAAAGCTGAGGTGATTTAGATGTTTCGTGGCTTTTCGCAAATTTTTAACAAAGCTAACAAGGATTTAAGAAAAAGAATATATCTTACATTATTCTGTTTAGGTCTTTTTGCTCTAGGCTCATCTGTTACAATACCTTGGGCATCACAAATTTATGAAGACTTAGGTTTCTTAGAAATATTTAATATCATGAGTGGTGGAGGACTTCGAAGTTTCTCAATATTCGCTTTAGGGGTTTCTCCTTATATCACTGCATCAATAATTACGCAATTACTCCAAATGGATATTATACCTTATTTTAAGGAACTAAAAGAACAAGGCTATGTTGGAAGACAAAAAATCAACAAAATTAACCGTTACATGGGTATAATTATTGGTTTTTTCCAAGCATATGTATTATGTATTGCTTATATGGGTAGTGCTGGAACATTTGTCCAACTTAAAACTGCTTTAGTTATGACTGCCGGTACAGCCTTCTGCTTATGGATGGGCGACCAAATTACTAATAAAGGTATTGGTAATGGTCAATCAATGCTAATTATGGCAGGTATTATCCTAAGTATGCCAAGCGTATTTACTGGAGCATATTATGGATTTATCACAAGTGGAACGTATGAAACGGCCTTAGGAATTTTATTCTTTAGTTTATTCATCCTAGTATATTTGCTTATTATCGTAGGTATTATATGGATCCAACTAGCAGAAAGAAGAATTCCAATCCAATATGCAAATAAATCAACGAGTGCCTATGGAGCTCAAAACAGCTTTCTACCAATAAAGCTTAACTCTGCTGGAGTTATGCCTGTAATATTTGCTTCCATTCTTACAACAATACCAGCAACAATAGTTGCTCTTACTAAGAATGAAGAAGCAATTGAATTTGTTAATAATTATATTGTATATAATACCCCAACAGGTTTTATATTATATGTAATTCTAATTCTATTCTTTGGATATTTCTACACATTCATGGTTATGAACCCTGATGAAATGAGTAAAAACCTGAATGAAAGAGGTGGATATATCCCTGGAATAAGACCCGGTGAAGACACAAGTAAATATATAAGTGCTTCCATGGGAAAACTTACCTTTGTCGGAAGTATATTCCTTGTAGTGCTTGCTGCAATACCAGTCTTGTTCTCACTTATATTTAAGTTATCAAGTTCGGTAACTATTGGTGGAACAGGAATGCTTATTGTCGTAGGTGTTGCAATCGAAACATACAAACAAATGGAAAGTAGTTTAATAAGCAGAAGTTACTCTGCGAAAAGAAAGAGATTAAGATAATATGAAAAATATAATATTTATAGCTCCTCCCGCAGCGGGAAAAGGAACTCAAAGTACAATGTTAAAAGAAAGATTTGAATTTAATCACCTTTCAACTGGTGATATGCTAAGAGAAGCAATATCTTCTGGCTCAGAACTTGGAGTTTTAGTGAAAAATATTATTGATGAAGGTAAATTAGTTAGTGATGATATAATGATTAATTTAATCAAAGATAAACTATCGAATTTAGGTGGAAAGCCATTTATTCTAGATGGTTTTCCTCGAACTCTTAATCAAGCCAAAGCTTTAGAAGACTTACTTACTAAAGATTATGAAGTTATTTATTTAGATTTATCTGAAGAAGAAGCTGTTGGTAGAATCTTAGGAAGACTTACTTGTTCATGTGGAAAGTCTTATAATCTAAATGTAGATGCTTTAAAACCAAAAGTTGAAGGAATATGTGATGGATGTGGTGCTTCTTTAATAAAAAGAGGCGATGACAATGCCGAATCATTTAAAGTTAGATATAAATCTTTTATAGATAACACTAAACCCCTTTTGGATTATTATGAAGAGAAGAATAAACTTCATAAAATAGATGTTAATAGAGATGTAGAGGATATCTTCAAAGATATCGTGGAAGTTTGTAATGATTAGTATTAAAAGTGCTAGAGAAATAGAATTAATGAGACAAGCTGGTAAATACTTAAATGACACTTTTAAATATATTGAGAAGTATGTAAAAACAGGTGTTACCACTGAAAAACTTGACAAATTAATTCATGATTATATAATAAGTATTGGCTGCATACCATCTTGCTTAGGTTATGAAGGGTACCCCAAGACTAGCTGTATATCAATAAATGATGAAGTAGTTCATGGAATACCTGGTAAACGTAAACTTAAAGATGGTGATATTGTGTCAATAGATTTAGTTTTAAGTTACAAAGGTTATCATGCTGATGCAACAAGAACAATTATTATTGGTAAAGTACCAAATGATGTTTACAACCTAGTCAAAGATACCGAAGCGGCCTTTTATGCAGGACTTCATGAAGTAAAAGAAGGAGCTAGGGTAAGAGATATAAGCAGAGCAATCGAAAGCTATGCTCATAGCCACGGACTTTCGGTAGTGGAAGAATTATGTGGACATGGTATTGGACTGGAAATGCATGAAGACCCAGACATTTGTAATTTTGATGATAATTGTCGAATAAAACTTAAAGCGGGTATGACAATTGCTATTGAACCAATGCTTAATCTAGGTAGTAAAGAAGTTTATCTTGATGAAGATGAATGGACAGTTAAAACAATGGATGGTAAACCATCTAGCCACTATGAAAATACAGTATTAGTTACAAAAGATGGATATGAAATATTAACAGGAGATTAAAATATGGGAAAAAAAGATAAAATTGAAGTAGAAGGAAAAGTTACAGAAGTTTTAAAAGGTAGTGATTACCTTGTAGAACTTAGTAATGGACACACTGTAAAGGCCTACGTTTCTGGTAAAATGCGTATGAACATGATTCGTATTCTACCAGGTGATAAAGTTACAGTGGAACTTTCACCATACGATTTAACACGTGGGATTATAAAATGGAATAATAGATAAGGAGTGAAATTATGAAAGTTAGACCATCAGTAAAAAAGATTTGCAAAAAATGTAAAGTAATCAGAAGAAAAGGAAAAGTTAGGGTTATCTGTGAAAATCCTAAACACAAACAAGTACAAGGTTAAGGAGGAAAATAATGGCAAGAATTAAAAATATTGAATTACCAAATGAAAAACATACTTGTATTGGACTTACTGCAATTTATGGTATAGGTAGAAATTTAGCTAAAACCATTTGTGAAGATGCAAAAGTTGAGCCAACTAAGAAAATTAAAGATTTAACTGAAGAAGAAATTGCAAAACTTCGTCGTGAAATCGATAAGTACACTGTCGAAGGTGATCTTCGTCGTGATGTTCAAATGAGCATTAAAAACAAAATGGAAATAAATTGTTATGAAGGTATTAGACACAAAAAAGGCCTACCAGTAAGAGGTCAAAGAACTAGTAGAAATGCTAAAACTCGTAAAGGTAGAGGTAAAGTTGTAGCTAATAAGAAAAAGGTCGGAAAGTAGGGTGTTAATTTATGGCATATAATAGAAGAAAAAGAAAAGTAAAGAAGAATATTCCTGAAGCTGTTGCGCATATTCATTCAACTTATAATAACACAATAGTTACTATAAGTGATAAAGAAGGTAACGCTATTAGTTGGTCATCAGCTGGTAGAATTGGTTATAAGGGAAGTAAAAAGAAAACTCCATTTGCTGCAGGTCTTACAAGTGAAGCTGCTGCCGCTGCTGCTGTTGAAGCTGGAGTTAAAAAAGTAGATGTATTTGTTAAAGGTCTTGGACCAGGTAGAGAAAATGCAATTAGATCTCTACAAACCGCAGGTCTTGAAATTACAAGTATCACTGATGAAACACCAATCCCTCATAACGGATGTCGTCCACCAAAAAGACCAAGAAACTAATTAAGGAAAGGAACGTGTATTATGATAAAATTTGAAAAACCAGACTATAAAATTACTGAATATCAAGAAAACAATCAGTATGCTAAGTTTGAAATTGAACCATTAGAAAGAGGTTTTGGTACTACAATTGGTAATGCTATGCGTAGAGTTCTTCTATCAAGTCTACCAGGAAGTGCTGTAACCTCAGTTAAAATTGATGGAGTACTTCATGAATTTCAAAAAATCGAAGGCGTTGTGGAAGATGTAACTACTATTGTTTTAAACATCAAAAGATTAGTAGTTAAAAACCATTCAACTGGTGAAAAAGTTATAAGAATTATTAAATCAGAAGAAGGCCCTGTTACGGCTAAAGATATTGAAAAAGATGCTGATATAGAAGTTATGAATCCTGATATGGTAATTTGTAACTTAGTTAAAGGCGGTAAAATTAGTATTGAAATGACTCTTAACAATGGTCGTGGATTTACTCCTGCTGCAGTTAACAAAGCAAACATGGATAAAAATGTTGTCGGAGTTATTGCTATCGATTCAAATTACTCACCAATCGAAGTTGTAAAATACGAAGTATTAGACACTCGTGTTGGTCAAGATGAATCTTATGATAAATTAGTTATGGAAATTACTACTGATGGTTCTATGACTCCAGAAGAAGCTATGGCACTTGGTGCTAAGATATTAATTGAACATTTTACAATTATCGCAGACTTAAATTCAATAAGTAATATTGCAAATATAATGCAAGAAAAGAAAATTGACACAATGGCCAAAACTCTTGAAACACCAATTGAAGAAGTTGAATTCTCAGTAAGAGCTTATAACTGTTTAAAAAGAGCTGGTATTCATACCGTTCAAGATTTAGTTAACAAAAAAGAAGTAGAAGTCACTAAAATTAGAAACTTAGGAAAGAAATCTTTAAAAGAAGTTCTTGATAAAGTTGAAGAATTAGGACTTACATTTAAGGAGTAGAATATGAAATATAGAAAATTAGGAAGAGAAACTAGAATTAGAAGAAGTATTTTAGCAGGACTTACTAAAGATGTAATCATGAATGGTTATGTTGTTACAACAGAATCTAGAGCTAAAGAAGTAAGAAAATTCGTTGATAAAATGATTACTTATGGAAAAGATGGTTCTCTAGTAGCTCGTAGAAAAGCACTTGCTTTCTTACATAATGACAAAGAAGTTACATCTAAAGTATTTAATGAACTAGCTAAAACTTATGAAACTAGAAATGGTGGATATACTAGAATAATTAAACTTAAAGAACGTCGCGGAGACGATGCTCTAGAAGTTAGATTAGAATTAGTTTAATTAATTAGACAATTAGCCTTTATGGTTAGTTGTTTTTTTTGTAATAAAAAACTTTCTATTATACATGGTTTTTGCTGTCAAATATATGTAAACTTGTATTGACTCATATAAAAAAGTCTTGTATTATAAATATATAATCTATGTATATATATAAAATAAACTATCTATTTTACAAAAGTACAGAGAAAGGAGGAATTATTAAATGAATTATAGTAAGATAAGAAATTTATCGTTTAATGAAATAGATAGTTTAGTAAATTACATGACAAAAGGTACTGAATACTTAATCAAAGTAGTATTTAAAAGAGATAGTATCCTTATTATAACTAATACTAAGAAGTATTATTGTGAAGAACTAAGTAGTAGCCCAAAAAGATATGGTTATGCAGAAATATGGGCTTTTTAAGAAGGATATTATTTGACAAATGTTAATTATTATGAAGAAATTAAAGGGGAACTTAAGAAAACCTACTCAGGATAAAACAATTGGAATTATTCTTTGTAAGAAGGATAACAAATTTATCATGGAGTATTGTTCAGATGATAAGATAGTAAAAAATAGTTCCATTTTATCCTAAAATTAAGTAGTATAATGAACATATTTTAAACCATAATATAAATGGAGGAATATACATGAAAGATAAAGAATGTAATGCTTGCGAAGATGCTAAATTTGGTGTAGCATATATTGACCCAGAATCTGGACTTCTATGTAGTAAAATAGATACAGGTATGAAACTTCCAAAAGGAAAAAAGATTCTTGCTCCAAGAATTTGCACTAAATGTGGCAATACTGAGTGGAAAACAATTGATAATTAAATAAGCTAGTGTAAAAGCTAGTTTTTTCCACATAAAAATAAGCAATTTTACTTGTATTTCGCATATATATTTGTTATAATACTTGCGAGTAAAGAAATTACTCCTTGCTTCTAAGGAAGCCGAAAAGACCGTAAGGAGGTGAATATTGATGACAAAGTATGAAATTATGTTTATAGTTAAGTCAACACTTGATGAAGAAACAATTAAAAAGACTAGTGAAGATTTACAAAAACTAATAAACAAGAAACCATCAAAAGTTATCGAATTCAAAGAAATGGGTAGAAAAAAACTTGCTTATCCAATTAAGAAAGAAGTGAGTGGCTACTACTATGTTATGAATGTTGAAGTAACACATGATACCCTTCAAGAATTTGACAGAAAAGTTTCTATTAATGAAAATGTTTTAAGACATTTAATTATCAAAGTTGAAGGAGAATAATTATGAATAAGGTAATTTTAACTGGGAGATTTACAAGAGATCCCGAATCAAGAATGACTCAAAGTACTATGGAAATATCAAGGTTTTCATTAGCTTGTCAAAATGATTTTGTATCACGAGATGGCGAAAGAGAAACTGAATTTATTAATTGTGTTGCTTTTGGAAGAACAGCTCAAACTATCAATAGATATTGTCACAAAGGCCAAATGATTTTAGCACAAGGTAGAATTAGAAACAGTAGCTACGATGGCCAAGATGGTAATAAAAGATATACAACTGATGTTGTAGTTGATAATTTCGAATTTCTAGGAGGTAAAAGTGATGGTGCTAATGCTTCAAGTAGTACTAGCTATAGTGCTCCTGCAAGTAATAATGCATCTTATACCCCTTATACCCCAAATGCTGTTGAAACAACTGATATAAGTGAAGATCCATATAAAGACTTTGGCGATGAATTATCTTTAAGTAGTGATGATTTACCATTTTAATTAAAGGAGGATATGGAAAGTGGCAGAATTTTATCGTAAGAAAAAGAAAATTTGTCAAATGTGTGCTGGAAAAAGCGTAGATTATAAAGATGTTATGATTATTAATAAATATATTAATGATAAGGGCAAGATTTTACCAAGAAGAATGACTGGTGCTTGTGCTAAACATCAAAGACATATTGCTGAACAAATAAAATATGCAAGATTTATGGCTTTAATACCATTTGTTAAATAAATGACTCACCTTTTGGTGAGTTTTTCTATACTTCGGTATTTTATTGTGATAAAATATCTATAGGTGATTGTATGCAAAAAGATAAAACTTTAGTAGTAGTATTTCTAGCAATAATATTTGCAATAGCAATATCTATTCCTTGTAAATATATTCTTGTTAAAAATGGCTTAATTACTATGAATATGGATAATTTTACTGAATATACTTCTATAAGTGAAAAAAATATCATAGATAAACTAAACAATAAGATTGGTAAAATAGAAAATTCAATTGAAAATAAAGTAACAAATTACTTCCCTTTTTATAATGGACTTAATACATTATATCAAAATCTTAATTTTAAAAGTAATATGCTACTATATAAGGATGTTCCTATAAAAACCAACAGTGATGGTGAATACATATTTTATGATAAAGAAAATAAATTCTATTACTTAACTAATAAATATTCTGAAGATGAACTAAAAGAAAGGTTAAGTAAACAAGTTAACTTTTTTAATACTTTAAGTAATAGAGGTATAGATATAAATATTTATATACCTACAAGATATGAATATACTTCTTTAAAAGATGATAATATAGGTAACTATATTCCTTTATTTATAAATAGTCTTAATAAAAAAATAAATACTAAAGTCATGAATATAACAAGTATTAATGAGTATAAAAACTACTTTTATAAAACAGACCATCATTGGACTATCGAAGGTGCTTTAAATGGCTATCAAGATATATGCTCTATGCTTGGCGTTACCCCTTTAGATAATCTTAATATAATCATTAATAAAGAAAGAAAATACTATGGTTCTTTAGCTAAGACTGCATTAAATGATAGTATCTACGATTATATTACAGATATAGATATTACCCTAGATTATGATGTTACTGTAAATGGATCTAAAGCCGATGATTTATTTAAACCACGTAAATTAAGATTAGATAGAGACTATAAGTATTATGATTACTATGTTCAATATTTCAATGGCCAATATGGTAATATAATTTATGATTATCATAATGATAATAAAGAAAATCTACTTATAATCGGTGATTCTTATTTATGGCAAATAGATTATCTATTAGCATCTCATTTTAATGAAACTCATGTTATTAACTTAAGATATGATGAATATAAAAATAATATTTTTAATCTCACAAAATATATGGATGATAACAACATATCTAAAGTTTTATTCCTATATGATGGAGGCTCTACCTTATTTGACCAATATAACTACAACTTTGAAGGGAGGATAAAATAATGGTATTTTCTAGTTTAATTTTCTTATTTTGTTTTTTTCCTGCCTTCCTTGTATGTTACTTCATACCTAAGAAACGAAAAACAAGAAACATAGTATTACTTGTATTTTCTCTTATGTTTTATGGCTATGGGGAACCTATTTATGTTCTTTTAATGATTGCATCTATCTTAGTTAATTATTACTTAGCCAAAGCTATGGATAAAAGTGATAATAAAAAGAAATGGTTAATAATAGATTTAATATTTAATTTAGGCCTTCTATTTATCTTTAAGTATTCTAACTTTTTCTTAGATAATATAAATAATCTATTTAATCTAAGTATAAACTTTATAAGTATAAGTTTGCCTATAGGTATAAGCTTTTATACATTTCAAATACTTACTTATGTAGTAGATGTTTATAAAGGTAAAGTCCCAGTCCAAAAAAGTATTGTAAACTTAGGTTGTTACATAAGTGCTTTTCCTCAACTTATCGCTGGCCCTATTGTTAGGTATGAAACTGTTAATGAAGAACTATCAGATCGTTGCGAAAATATTGAAAACTTTTCCACAGGTATAAGAAGATTCATTATTGGCCTATTTAAAAAAGTTGTAATAGCTAACGAAATGGCTTATGTTGCGGATACTTTATTTTCGGCAAGCATATCTAGCCTAGGAGTTCTAGGTATGCTTATTGGAGGTGTTGCCTTCACATTCCAAATCTATTTTGATTTTAGTGGTTATAGTGATATGGCAATAGGCTTAGGTAAAATGCTTGGCTTTAATTACCTTGAAAACTTTAATTACCCTTACACAGCTCGCACAATAACTGACTTTTGGCGCAGATGGCATATATCACTATCGACATTTTTCCGTGACTATGTCTACATTCCTTTAGGTGGTAACAGATGTAACCACTTAAGACATATCTTTAATTTATTTGTTGTTTGGTTTTTAACGGGCCTTTGGCATGGTGCTAGTTGGAACTTTGTCTTTTGGGGACTATTCTATTTTATTCTCTTAGTCTTAGAAAAGTACATCTTCAAAAGAATAGACAAATTGCCTTCAGTCTTAGGTCATATTTATACATTTAGTCTAGTTACTCTTGGTTTTATAATATTTTACTTCACGAATTCATCTGAATTACTTGAAGCTCTAAAAACTTTATTTGGTGTGAATGGTCTTGGAAAGATAGATATTCTACTTCACTACCAAATAATCAAGGTAAGAACTATTTTAATATTTATTCTAGCTATATTTGCTTGTACACCAGTATTTAAAAACATCCTAGATAAGAAAAATAAACTAAGTGATATTTATATAGCCTTCCTATTTTTCTTAAGTATAATTAGTATTTTAGCATCAAGTTATAATCCATTTATATATTTTAGGTTTTAAAAAAACATTCCACATTTTTGTTGCAAAACCAAAGAAATCTTGGTATAATCTAATTGTTCC
>CAVGEW010000030.1:0-2732 GCA_963628465.1 Agathobacter sp.
ATTTGATACACGATGTTACTGAGGTTAAAATAGAAGACCCTACATTTATTTTGGAAGTGACTTTAAAGAATACTTGGCTTGATGGGAAACACGTAAGTGGATACTTTGATGTTATGGATGATACTTCAATTTATATAATTAATCCTAATGATAAAGAGGCATTAAAGAAAGCTAAGGCTACTATTAATCATATGAAAACTGATGTTAATGATATTCAAAGTATACTTGAATTAATTAAATATAAGGATGATACTTATACTAGTTATTATGAAATTAAGAAAAATGTTTACAGTTTAAAGAGATTAATGTAAATTTATGTTGAAGAGATTACTCTTTAATGTTAAAATAATATTAGAACAAAAAAGGTAAGGGATTTAAATGGAATATGTTATAGTAATAATAGTTATAGTTTTAATTGGAATTATTTGTTGGGGAGTTTATGAAAATAATCATGTTAGAGTAACTAATTATGAGTTAGACTCTAGAAGGGTACCAAGAGATATGAAAGGGTTAAAGATAGTTCAATTAAGTGACTTACACAATGTTAGGAATGAACAGTTAAGAGAGAGTATCCTTGATAAGGTTAGTTATATTCGCCCTGATTTAATTGTGTTTACTGGAGATATGTTAGATAAGCATAGGCCTAATGTTAAGATAGCTTTAGATTTTATGAAGAAACTTAGTGATATAGCGCCTACTTATTATACGTTTGGAAATCATGACTATAAAGCTAAAGGTAACCAGTGTTTGTTTAATAGGCTTTATGATTTTAATGAGAATATGGCAAGAAATAATGCGCTTGTGTTTAAACATAAGAGACAGAGAATGAATATAATTGGACTAGAAGACCCAGTTAGAGCACAGAGGTATAATAAAATATATGGGCTACCTAAACAATCTAAGAATGAAATTGTTAATGAAGCACTAGAAGAGTTAAAGTATAATCATAGAAATTTTACTATACTTATTTCACATAGACCGGACTTTTATAAAGAGTATGATAGAAAAAATATAGATTTGGTGTTTACAGGACATGCTCATGGAGGACAATTTAATATTCCGCCATTCGGGCCACTTTATGCACCGGGGCAAGGAATACTACCAAAATATGCAGGTGGGATGTATGATTTAAAACATACTAAAATGATAGTAAATCGTGGTATAGGTAATAGTACATTTCCATTTAGACTAAATAATAGACCTGAAATTGTTGTGGTTACTTTGAAAAATAGTTATTACTAGAGTGATTGATGGTTAAATCAAAAACTAAGTTCAACTTAATGAGTTAGAACAGTTTTATAGAACTAAGTTCCTAAAATCGGGATATTTAGTTCTTTATTTTTTAAATAAAGCATGATAGTGTATTACATGTTAAAACAATTTTATTGTTTTTAAGGCTGTTTGGTGAGTACAGATTTTAAAAATTAACATCCAGTCCACCTAGCTGTTATAGAGTAGTAAAATATATATATTTTGTCATTGTTATGTAAATAGCTTATTTTGGGATGGTTAAGCTATTTTTTCTTATCAAGCAAAGTGTGTTAGTTATTTTATAATATTTAATTATTTAAATCAACATAACTTTTTTGTAAGAAAAAAACCGACTTATTATCGGTTTAACATCCAATTATTATATATATCAGCATTAGAACTACTTGGTGCAGGACTTGCTTTTTCCATTTTAATTATCATAGGTATTTTTAAAATTCTACCAAAAGCAACACAGGTACCAGGTTGCAAACTCTTTTGTTTATTAATAATTTCCTCACTCATATTAGGTATCATTTTCTCAATATATTCCAAATCAAGTGGGTGAGTAATCTTAAAAATTATAAAGTTGTCTAACTGACTTATTACATTACCATTTAAATCAGTTGGTCTTTGAGTAATAAGGTCTAGTATAACACCGTGTTTTCTTCCTTCTTTAGCAATTCTTTCAAATATATTATAACCAATTAATTCTTGGTCTGTATCTTCTCTAACATATCTATGTGCTTCTTCAAGCATTATATGAATTGGAATACTTGCGCGTGGTTCATTAGTTTTACCAAAAAGTAAAAACATTCTACTAAATATCTTTGTAATTGTTCTAGCAAATCTATCATCAACATCTTCTAAGTTAATATTAATTATTTGTGCTTTCTTATTATCCTTAGTAGTAACTAAAGCAGCAATATAATCTTTTACACTATTATACTTTTTATCAGTAAAGAATACACTATTACTTGAATTAATCAAATTATGTAGTTTAACCTTTAAACTAATTGCTTCATTATACATCTTTTCATTAAGCAAATATCTCTCACTAAATAAAGTGAAATTTAAGGCAACTTCTAAATCTTTTAGCCCATAAGTAACACCTTTGGTATTTATATTCCATGCTTTTTCTTCTTTAACAAATTTCTCAATGTACTCACTTATTAAAGTTCTTTCACCAAATCTTCCTTCACTATCTATATCAAAACACTTTCTAAAAACTCTTGTATAACCAATTCCTGGCACAACTGTGTCTAGACTTAATTCTGGAGTATGTGTAGTAGATAAAATATCAAAAATTTGGTCTCTTATTTTAGCACTTGTCTGATTTGTGTACATAATAGATGTTATAGCTTTAGCAAGTAAATGATTTTTATATTCTTGTACTTCCTTATCTTCACTTGCAAATATTCTAGCAAGTTCAATAGTTTCTTCAATAATAGGTATCTGTCCATAACTAGTTGCATCTAATAAGT
>CAVGEW010000031.1:0-6302 GCA_963628465.1 Agathobacter sp.
TTCATATAGATATGCAGGAGCAAGTGCTAGCGTAAATAACTATGTATGTATAGGCTCAACAGAAACAACATGCCCAGATGCTAATTTGTTTAGAATAATTGGAGTATTTAATAATCAAGTAAAAGTAATAAAAGCAACATCAATTGGAAATATGTATTGGGATACAGGTGGCTCAAATACATGGTCAACATCAAGCCTATATAAATACCTAAACGGACTAGATACAAATGCAGGAAGCGGATATATTGACAGTATAAGTAGTTTTTCAAGTAAAATAGCAACCGCAACATGGAAAGTTGGAGGTGTTTCATCTTCAAATGTTACAGCTGCAACAATGTATACAAACGAAATGAATAGTACAGCAACTGGAAAAGATAATAAAACTGAGATTTCAGCCCAAATAGGCTTAATGTACGCAAGTGACTATGGATTTGCGGCTAGCCCTACTGCATGGAGTGTTACATTATCTTACTATGGCGGTGATGATTCTGCTCGCACAGCCATACCAACTATAAATTGGCTTCGCCTCTATTCTTATGAATGGACAATTTCCCGCTACTCGAGCTACTCGAGAAATGCGTTCTACGTCAATGACACGGGGTATGTGGAAACCGCCAACGACATCGACGGCCAGTTTTGTGCGGTGCGCCCGGCCTTCTACCTAAACTCCTCAGTAACCTATGCTGGAGGCTCAGGTTCTTCACCAGACCCAATCCGTGTGAACTAGTGTCTACCGAATCTTAATTTCGGGAGGAGATTTGATAATGTGAATACTAAGTCATTTGTTATCCAAGTGCTAAAGCTCACTTCTATCATTTTATATCTAGTTATAATTTTATTAGCTACTATAAAGAAAGACACTTAGTCCAAAAGGCTAAATGTCACTAAACATATTTAGGTAGACATTCAACATCACAAAATTGAATGTCTCCTATTTTTATTATATGCAAATTGTCTTTGCTAAATATATATTATCATAAATGTGGCTAAAAGTCATACTTTTTGTCTTATAAACTTAATGCTATAAAATAATATAAACACCCCAATAAATCCACCACATATATATGGGAATATATTATATAACATAATTGTATTTTTGAAGTTATTAGAAAAGGAAGTATATACTATATAAAGAACACAAAAACTTATTAAGAATGGTATTATATTGTTTTTAATATTTAGTGTTTCTTTTAATTTATATATAAATATAGATAAAGATATAAATAAATCAAAGAACCAATTAATACATATAAAGTTTTCTATGTTTTCAATAAAATTAAAGAATTTAATTCTTCTTAGAATTGTATATTCTGGGTAGCTATAGACATTTACCATTTCTCCAAGTATTAAGGTAATAGTTAAAGCTACAATAACGTTAGTAAGTGATGCAAGTAAATAATACTTTAAAGAAGATTTAAAGTCCATATTATCATTTATAAATATAAGAATAGGGCTACAAGAAATAAAAGCATAAAGAATAGATGCTTTGAATATCTTAGATGTACTTATAGATAATACAGGTAATATATTACTATAATCAAATTCATTAGTTAAAAGTAATGTTTTTAATGTAATAATAAATAAACTAAAGAATAAAAGGATAAATGCTATATTATAGATATTATGTAATTTCTTACTAACTAAAAAGGAAGCAAGCAATATGAATGGTAGACATGATATAATTGATGGGGTATAAAATAAAAAGTAAGAGCTTAAGAAGTTAGATAATATAACTAATAAAATAAGTATATTAAATATTATATAGATAAAATATATTATTTTAAATAAAGAAGAATCTTTCTTAGTATTAGATAATTTAGATATAATATATAATATAGTTATACCAAGTAATGTACCTAGTATAAAAGATATACAAGTATCTTTATTACTTAAACTACATATCTTGGCAAAGCCACCCCCAAGAAAAAGAAAGTGAGATAAAAAATATATAAATATACTATTTCTTTTCATGTTCATAATCCACCTCATATATTAAACCTTTTTTATTTATATAATAGTTAATACTTGAATTTATATCTAAGTGTTTCCAATAGTTTTCATCTTTAATTCTAGTTTTATTATAATATTTCTTAGTTAAACCTAATATATCACTTTCTTTTTCTTGGAGGGTTTTTAAAAAGGAAGTAAACTTAGTATTTAATTCTTGACTAAATTCATTATCTAAGTAAGATAGAGTTTCTTCATCTTTAATATTAAAGTTTGCTTCATTATCTAGGATTCTACCCATTAAGTTACCTGTGATATAAATAGAGCCTTTGTTTATGTTTAGATTAGTACTTCCATCATTTATAGCTATGGTAAAATATTTATTATCAAACTTTTTGGATATACTAGGTCTATCAAAGTTATTTCTAAGAATATTATATAGTTTTACATCTTCACTAGATAGTTTACCTTTATAGTCATAATTAGAAAAGATAACCATTCCATCTACTAGAAAGTCTTTATTATTAAGTTTTATATTAGAAAAAGAAGTATCTATACCATAGGTTATTATTTCTTCGTTTATTTCATTAAATTTCTTGAGAATATTACTATTAGATGAATAATCCATATTTTCTAGAATACTCGTAATAGCAATGCTTGCTATTGGGGCATCAGAAGTAGTTAAACTAAGTACTTTATCTGGAGTGTCTTCTAAAGAAGATACAACGTAAAAGTTTTCCCTAAAGTAAGTATTTCTAAGGAAGAAATCGATGATATTTTTAAACTTAGTATTAATTATTGCTTTACTTAGAACCATTAATTTAACATGATTAAGAGTAACTTGTTTTGGTAGTTTATCCGCAGCATCTTCAATCGCACTTGTTAATGTATTTCCTTGGCCTTTTTTTATGTAAGAGGTAAGTTTTGCTGAATCTTTTTCTTGTTCATCGTTTAAAACCTCTAGGGTAGTTATGTAAGTGCCATCTTCATAATCAATGCCTATGGCACTTATAATAGCTAAATCATTTATTTCTTTATAGTCATAACAACCAGTGCATAAGAGAAGTATAGTTATTATAATGATTATTTTTTTCATATATCCTCCGTTTGTTTAATAATATTTGTATGTGTAAATAAGGTACTTCTGCGGGTATCTTTCTTTAATGCTTTTTTAAGCACTGTATTATTAAAATATTCTTTATTAAATGGTGATATTGGGGCAAAGTAAGGTTTTCCAAAGGAAGATGTACTTGTTGTGTATATTAAAAAGTAAAATATTCCTAGAGTTATGCCATATAATCCAAATAAACCAGATAAAATTATAAAGACAGTTCTAAAGTATCTTAAAGCATTATTTAGTTCAATGGTGGTAAAGGTTAAGCTTGAGATAAAGGTTATAGCTATCACAATAATTGTGATAGGTGATGCGATGCCGGCAGAAACGGAAGCCTCACCTAGAACTATGGCACCTAAGATTGATATTGCTGAACCATAACTTGAAGGAAATCTTAGGTCGCTTTCTCTTAAAATTTCACAAACAAACAGCATAAGTAGGGTTTCAATAATGGTTGGAAATGGAACACCACCTCGCTGGATTGCAAAGTTAAGCAAAAGGTTTGTCGGTATTGTTTCTTGATTATAGTTCATAACAGCAATATATAAAGCAGGTGCCATCATAGATATCAAAAAGGCACTAAGGCGTAAGAGTTTGATAAAGTTTACATTTCTTCCTTTATTATAGTTATCTATCATAGGGTTAACAAAGTCAATGAAAAATGCTGGGACAATTAAAACAAATGGGGTAGTGTCTACGACGATTGCTATTTTTCCCTCTAAAAGGGCGGTCGCAACAATATCTGGTCTTTCTGTCTGAAGTGCTTTGGGATAAACACTATCATTTTCATTTTCAATTAAAAAGCCAAGTGATGAAGAGTCTACAATACCATCAATATCTATGGAATCTAAACGAGCTAAAATATTATTTACCATTTCTTTGTCGGCGATATCTTCAAAATACATAACACTTACCGCCGTAGTTGTTTTTCTACCAATAGTTTTATTTTCGGCTTTTAAAGTACTTGATTTGATTCTTCTTTTAATAAGGCCAATATTTACTTGAATATTTTCCGTAAATGCATCTTTAGCGCCATTTATTGATGATTCAACTTGACTTTCTGAGACATTTCTAGATATATTTGCTTTTACTTCACTTGCTAGAATCTTATTGTCAAATATAACTAAAGCAAAACCATTAGTTAAAAAATACTCACATTTATCTATATTTTTAATAGAGATAGTGTTTGGTGCTGCAAGATATGAATCTATATTATGTTTAGTAATATTATCTTTTTCTAAAGTAATATTTTTAAGTAAATAATCATTTATTTTGTCACTACTTGATACTGTTTCTAAATAAACAATATATATTTTTTTAAATAAATTTATCTTAATTTCATTTATAATTAAATCAGGATTATTACTAAATTCTTCCTGGATTCTTTTAACTATTTTATTCAATTTTATCACCATTTATAATATTTGCCAAAAATTGGATTTTATACAAAATTGTTGCTTTTTTATTTACAATATTATATCGAAATGCTATAATTAGTTTGGAAATAGAAAGGGATACAACAATGACTAAAATGAGAAAAAGAATAACAAAGCATGCTCGACAAAGATTACTTGAAAGAACTGGAGTTTCTAGTAGTTATGCTAGATTACTTAAAAATGTTTCATCAAAAGGCTATCTAGCTAGACACTATACAGGTTCATTTTATAGCTATTTAAGTAGTAAAAATAATGGACAAGGTATTAAGGTATATAAAGAAAAAATATATGTTTTTTCTTTAAAAAACAAAAGACTATTAACTACTTACCCAGTTCCTGCTGCGTATTTACCAACGAGTAAATATTTGATTAGAAAGAAGTATTATAATCTTGTTAGATATTTAACAAAAAATACTGATGTAAATATTGCTCTTACTTTAATTGATGGGCAAGTGTTGCATGGAAAGGTACTTTTTAATGATAAATATCAAATGGATCGATTTGATTTCAAATTAAATAATGATATTGTTATAAAAGTATATGCGAGTGATATAGCTAAGTATGAATTTGAAGATGAATTAATAGATAACTTACAAGGAGAAGTATGAAAGAAAAAGTTTTACGTTTTGACGATTTTGGAAAGGGTATTTGCTATATAGATAACAAAGTTACTTTTGTTCCTTTTTGTGTGCCTGGGGATATTATAGAGATAGAAAAAACACTTGAAAAGAAAGCTTTTAATGAAGCTAGAATAGTAAATATTATAGAGCCTTCCCAAGATAGAGTGACTCCTATGTGTCCTTACTTTGAAACATGTGGGGGATGCCAATATCAAATGATTTCTTATGAAAAATCTCTTGAAACTAAATATAATAATGTTGTAAACTATTTTAGAAAGAATAACTTAGATATAAGGCCGATTCTTATAAAATGTGATTCACCATTTAATTACCGAAATAAAATAATTTTAAAAGTAGTAAATTCTAAGATAGGCTATTACAAAAATAATAGTCATGATATTGTAGAAATAGATAAATGTCTTATCGCAGGTAATAAAATAAATGATGTAATAAAATATATTAGTAAAGTAAATATAATAAATGGGGAAGTTATAATAAGAACTAACTATAAAGGAGATGTTCTTATTATAATAAATACTTTAGATAATATAGATATATCTTATTTAAAAGAAATACCTAATTTAATTGGCGTTGTTTTAAATGATAAAACTATTTTTGGAGTAAATTATTTTAAAGAAGAAATAAATGGCTTAACCTATAATGTTGCGTATGATGCATTCTTTCAAGTTAATAGATATGTATGTAGTAAGATGTTTAATTTAATTGAAAATTTTGTATGTGCGAGTGACTATGTTTTAGACCTTTATTCTGGAGTTGGTGCTTTAGGTCTTACCGCAGCGAAAAAAGCTAAGAAAGTTTTGGGTGTTGAAATAAATAAAAATGCCGTAGATAATGCTAACTCTAATGCTTTGCTTAATAATTTAAATAATGCTAATTTTATATATAGTGATGCTGGGGATATTGAAAGTATTGACTTTGCGTTTAATAAACTTATCGTAGACCCTCCAAGAAACGGACTTTCTAAGGGTACTATAGATTTTATAAATGCTAAATTACCAGATGAAATAATGTATATTTCATGTGATTATCATACTCAAGTAAGAGACTTAAAATTACTTAATAATTATGAGATAATTAATTCATATATTTGTGATATGTTCTCTTATACATATCACGTTGAGTGCGTGTCTGTGCTATGTCGTAAAACCCTTATAAAATAAGGAC
>CAVGEW010000032.1:0-2512 GCA_963628465.1 Agathobacter sp.
GTCAAATAAAATATTCAGCCTCAGAGGCAGTCATATCTCCGACCTTTAGATTAATATTATCATCAGCTTTAACATCACTTCGAATACTTCTTGAACCAAAACTTTCTCCATTACCATCAGTCATCTTCCAGCATGTACTTACATCACAGTTACTACTATAAGGCATTGGATTAGGCATTTCAAGCTTTACTATCATTGGGACCTTAAAGGCTGCGCCAAAACACACACACATACCAGGCTGTAAAATCTTTTGTTTATCTAAAATATCTTGACTAATATTAGGGAGCATTTCCCCAATATACTTAATATCCAAAGGATGGGTCATCTTAAAGATTAAGAAATTATTACACTGAGCAATAACAGTATCACTTATTTCTACTGGTCTTTGGCTTATTATATCAAGTATAACCCCATATTTACGACCTTCCTTAGCAATTCTATCAAAGATATTATAACCAAGTAAGAATGTATCATTATCTTTTTGAATATATCTATGGGCTTCTTCAAGGAATAAATGAAATGGCATAGACGCTCTTTGTTTACTTCCTTTACAAAAATCAAATAACATTTTACTAAATATTTTAACAATTACTTTAGCATAGATATCGTCTACATCTTCAAGATTTATATTTACTATTTGGGCTTTCTTTCCTTCATTATCAAGTAAACTTTCAATATACTCATTAATAGGTATATAATCTTTTACAAAGAACTCTCCTACTTTACTATTTATAATAGAATTAAGTCTTACTCTAAGAATAACTGCATCATCATGCAAATTTTGATTATGTTGGAATCCTTCGCTTATTAAAGTAAATTCCATAGCTTTAGCAAAGTCTTTAAGACTATAGCTAGCTTCCTCTGGAGTTTTAATACTATCTAACTCATCATTTATCATACTTAAAATATAATTAGTAATAAGAACTGATTCTCCAAAGTTACCATTTGAATCTATTTCAAAACATTCACTTAAGGTTCTTGTATAACCAAGACCTGGAATAACACTATCAAAATTAAATTCTTTCGTATTACATACATCTAGTATTCTAAATACTTCATTTTTCTTACTAGATACCGTTTCGTTACTAAATAAAACTGCAAGTAATGCTTTTGCTATTAAATGATTTTTATAACTATTAGCTTCTTCACTATTTGTAGAAAATATCTTAGCAAGTTTTATAGTATTATCTATGATAGGAAGTTGGGCATGTTTATCTGCTTGAAGTAGTAAAGCAAAGTCATCTAGCTTTAGTAAACACACAGGTATTTCCAGCTTTTTATCACTTGTTTCACTTGGATTACTTGTAATAAATTTATAAGAATAATTACTATTTATTTCATTTAATTTACCAAAGGCATTTTTATATTCCCCAAAAGCATCAAATATAAAAATATTAGCATTATATTGAACTTGATACATACTTGAAAATAGATTTTGCACAATTCTTGCAACCCCACAAGATTTACCAGAACCACTATTACCAAAGATAGCTAAGTGATTAGAAAACAAACTATTTATACTAGGATTTATATTAAATCCTTTATAGATAGCACTTTCTCCTAAGACAAAGCTTTTTTCATTATATATCCCAATTAACTCAGTTAATTCATCTTTATTAATCATTCTTATTTTAGAATTTAGTAAAGGCTTTCTTAAAACCCCATTTACATACTTACCATTTATATATTCACCTAAGAATCTTATCTTAATAATATTTTCATTTAATTCTTGAACTTCCCCAAGTATAGTACCTCTATTATCTTCAAAGATAACATTAACATTCATTAAATCTGTACTATTTGCATCTTTAATAAGGTTTTCAACATGAGCCTCAGACTCACCTATATACAATATTCTACCAAACATATATCACACATCCCTTTAGTATATTTAAATTATAGCACAGATTTTTCTATATTTCTATAAAAATGTTTCACAGTTTCACATCACATTTTAATTAAACACAAGTTTAATCACCACAAATATGTTTTTATTTCTTGATATAATAAAGCAACTATGTTTACACTTGGCCTTCATTAAATACTTGTTCAGTTACTTCTGTCTTTTGTATTAAACCTTTTTCCGCAGGTATAAAATACATTAAATATTTATTACTATTTTTTATTTCTTTATTTACATCATATATCACTTTAATACCTGTATCATTTACTTCAAGTCTTACATTATATATTTCTAAGTTATCTTTATATTTAATAAAATCTACGATATAATCATTACTTGTAAAATTATCTTTAGTAAGAATATTAAAGTTACTTGTATTATATTCATCCATTAATTTAGTATATTCTTCATAACTTGTAAGTAATTTTCCTTGGGTATTTTTAGTAGACACTATAATACCATTTGATGCAGCTTTAGGTCTTGTGAAATAACCAGATGCTATCATACCTATGAATATAGAGAAACCTATTATTAGAGTAATCCATATAATAGTTATTACTTTTTTATTCAATTTAATCACCTTCTTATGGTATTATGATAACATATTGT
>CAVGEW010000033.1:0-23149 GCA_963628465.1 Agathobacter sp.
CCATCATTCTTCACCACTATAATAAGTTTACCACATATTAAGAGTTTTTTAAAGTTTAAAAAAATAACTTTTTAAGTTATTTTTGAAAAATGTAATTATCAATTAAATCAAATATTGCTACGATTACTAAAAATGCGCCAACATACTTTGTTATAACATCGCCTGAGAATGGATTAAATATAAGTGATATACCTAGTAAAGTAATTAATATTCCAATAATTAATGTACCTATATAATCAGAATTTATATCTTTTAAAGTAAAGGCAAGCCTTACTTTAGATAGACCTGTAATTAAAAGAATTATTCCCACTAAAATAGCAATACTTTGCATAACAGAACCTGGAAATATCAAAACTACAAGACCTAAAAGAGAATAAAGTATAGCGCTTACTAAGATAGGTGTAAAGCCAGCTTTAGATTCTAAATAACTATAAAGACTTGATAGACCTACAAATAATAGGGCAAGACCTATAAGCGTCCCAATAAGCTTATTGAATTCACTAGGCATAATAACTAAGATTAAGCCTAATATTCCCATAATAAGAGTTCTGCGAAGTTCATCTTTGTCATAATATTTATCCGCTTTTTTAGTACTTTTCTTTTCTAGAGTACCTTTAACTTTTTCCATAAATTAATCACCATCTTCATTATATAACAAAAATATAGTCATGTCTAGATAGGATTTATTTAATATTTTATCTTTTAAAAGTTTTAAAATAAACATCTTTTAATCTGTCGCTTGATACATGAGTATATATTCCTGTTGTGCTTAGATTTACATGGCCTAAAAGTTCTTGAACAGTTTTAATATCAGCACCATTATTAAGTAAATGGGTCGCAAAAGTATGCCTTAATGTATGGGGCGTTACATGGGTCTTTATAGAAAGATGTTTCATTATATCTTTAACAATTAACTCTACATCATATATAGTAAGCTGCTCATTATTCGTTCCTGTAAAAAGATATCCCCTGCGACCATCAGATAAATACAATCTTAAATATTTACTAGCATAATCACCATAATAGACAATTCTTTCTTTACTTCCTTTTCCCATTACTTTGATAGTTTTATTAGATAGGTCTATATCACTTACTTTAATATTAACAATCTCCCCTACCCGACAACCTGTTGCATAAAATAGTTCAATTAATAGTCTTTTCATAAGTCCATCTTGGGTAGATATATCGATTGAATTAAGTAACTCTTCTATCTCTGTATAATTCAAATAATTAGGCAGTTTCTTTTCAAGTTTTGGGTTTTTAACATTTAAAAAGACATTATTACTAACTAAGGCTTTTTCTAGTAAATAGTTATAAAAAGTTCTTAAAGCACTTATTCTTCTTGATATTGTCGAATTTTTTAAATTACAAGAATCTAAATATTTTAAATAACCCCTTACCGTAGTATTATCTATTTTTAAATAATCTATCTTATGTAAATTAATATATTTAAAAAAATCAGTTATATCCAACTGATAATTCTTAATAGTATACTTAGAATAATTCATTTCTTCTTTTAAATAATGTAAAAAACTATCTATTTCTTTCATTTTTATTTACTCTTTCAGTATAAATTTTATTTAAAACATCATATTGTTTTCTTAACTTAGAGATTTGGATAATTAATTGGCTTAATTCAGAACGATATTCAGCAATATCTACATAACAGATTTTTTTACCTTTTATTAATTTTTCGATATTATCGTGTTCTTCAATTAAAGAGGTAATTTCTGCAGTTAAGGCACTTAATTCATTGAACAAAAACATATCAAAATCAGCATCAGTAATTGGGTTCATAAGTTCTACTTCAGCGTCTGTCAAGCCTTCAGTTTCCTTCGGATGACTCATCCGATATTCATCAACTAAAATCTTTTTATATTCTTTTTTCTTTGTTTCAAAATCCATATTAACCCACCTTTTCGATTCGAATATATCCCTGTAACTCTTTATCATAATTATTATCTTGAACGTCACCTAGATTAACATAAGTAACTCTAACATCCCATTTTTCAGTAATTTCATTTAAGGTTTTGATAGTTCGGTTACTAACGATGTAAAACCTACCCTTAGATTCAGTAACATCAAAACCTTTGATAGTGTTTCCCTTACCATCGCTAACTGATGTATAGGTAAGACCTTCAATCTCGGTAACTGGGTTTCCATTTGTATCTACGACTTCCATCACAAGTTCTGGTTTATTATCACTTGTTGAATATGTAAGAGAATTTTTATCTATTTGAATATACACATTATATGTAACACTAGCTGGTGTATCGCCCCCGGAATGTTTAACATAAGCTCTAGCGTAGGTATCGGATGATAAATTGCCCATACCCTTTTGGAAATTAGTATCATTAGGATAAATACTTATGTCATTTCCCGTATCAAACAAAATATAATCTAAAGTTGCGGTTTCTGCGCTTACACTAGGTGATACACTTGCCACATTAATAACGGTAAAATATGAAAATGTTGTACCTACTAAAAGTGCCACTAAAGCAATAACATATAAAGCTGTGATAATGTTTCTAGTTTTTTTATTCAAGTAAATCACCCTTTTCATTTATTTTGCTATTACTATTAAATGATATCATTTTTTTTAGTGTTTGTAAATAGAATTATTTTACAAAAAAGACAATATAACTCAAAAATAGTAAATACAAGGCTAGAACAATAGCGCCATTTATCCTATCTTTTGCCCTGGATTTGTTTTTAAGACCAATAGCCATCGTTGCAAGATATCCTCCGACTAAGCCTCCAATGTGGGCACCATTATCTATACCAGGAATCATAAAGCCCATAACTAAATTAAATATAATCACTGGTATTATTTGTCTTTTTAAAGCATCATTTAAATATAATCTATAATGATAGCCAAAATAAAGTAAAGCACCCATTAAACCAAATATAGCTCCACTAGCTCCAACAGATACAATGTTAGATTCCATAAATATCAAAGACATTAAACTAGCACTTAAAGTACTAATAAAATAAATAAATAAAAATTGCCATTTGCCAATCAAAGATTCTACACTTGGGCCAATAACTCTTAGAGAATATAGATTTACAAACATATGAACAAACCCAGCATGTAAAAATGCACATGTAATAAGTCTAAATATTTGACCACTTTTAACAAGCAATAAATTATTGGCGCCAAAATTTATTAAAACTTGAGCATCAAAATCAATAAAATTATCACCATATATAGCAATTACAAAATATAAGATTAAACTGATTAAAGATATAATATTGGTAAAAATTATTTTTTTGGGAGAAAATATTTCCGAAAATTTTTCATTCTCACGTGCAGTCTTTATGTTTATATCATTTGTTACACTAATTAAAAATCCAAATCCATCATCTGTTTCAAATAATTCATCCTTTATATCAGGAAAAGCTTGATTTAATACTTGACAATTTTTTAAATCATCTATACTTTCAGCATTAATAGTGTCTATATTTTTACAGTTTAGATTACTTATCTTTTTATTTAAATCAAGACATATATTTAATGCATTTACTTTAAAAGATAAAGTTTTCTTTTTAATTTGTTTCATTATATGTTTCATTTTAAATATATCAAACTTTAATTGTTCTTCATTTATAATTGGATTACAAGTTATTCTTATTATTCTATATGGGCCATCTATATTTTCTAACCAGATTTCATCTTTAACCCCTTGAACATGAATTGGGGCATAATTTTCCTTAGTTACAAAATAATGAACTAGACTCATCATAATTTGGTCATTTTCACGAATTGTTATATTTGTCATTAAACACATCTCCTTGTCATAATATTTTACAATAAATCATACTTTTAGTAAAGAGGTGATTTTTTAATGCTTATCATTATTTACTTTATAATTTTATTTTTTATGGCTCTTATATTACTTAAAATAAATAGTTTTCACCTTTTTAATGAAGCATTAATTTTTTCAATATGCACTAATTATTTACTAATAATATCTTTCTTTTTATTTTTCTATTACTTTGAAAATAACTTATTTAGTTTAATTAATTCTATATTACTTCTATTTTTTACTATATTACTAATGCATGATTTTAAGAAAGTTCTTGGATATATTCCTCTAGCTTCTCTATTTTACTTAATATCTAATATTCTTTTGATTATAATTTGTCTATGAAGTTTTGAAATTCTGCGGGTAGTAGCGCTTTAAACTCTAAGGTATCCCCTGTGATAGGATGTTTGAATTTTAGGTATGCTGAGTGTAAGAATTGGCCAAATTCAGTACATTTTTTACCTGAATATACTGGGTCATTATGAACAGGATATCCTATGTATGATAGATGAACTCTTATTTGATGGGTTCTTCCTGTTTCTAAGAGTAAATTTACTAATGTATAATCTTTATATTTTTTAATTACTTTTAAATTAGTTATGGCCTTTTTACCATCACTTCTTACTTCCATTTTATCAAAATATTGTTTACTTCTTCCAATCGGGGCATCAATAATGGCAGCTTCTTGAGGGAATACACCATCTAAAAGAGCTATATATTCACGGTGGATTTTTTTATTTTTAAAATCTTCTGCGAGTATTTCGTGAGCTTTATCACTTTTGGCAATTATCATAAGTCCGCTGGTATCTTTATCAAGGCGATGAACTACCCCAGGTCTAAATTCTTCCCCCTTACTTAAGGCTTTATTGTAATACAAAAGACCATTTACTAAAGTATTATTTTGATTCCCTGCCCCAGGATGGACAACAAGACCGCTCGGCTTATTTATAACCATCAAGTATTCATCTTCATAGACAATATCAATATCCATTTTCGTAGCTTCAAGTTTTATTTCTTTGACAAAGCCAGCCTTTATTAAGATATTATCACCTTCCTTTAGCTTATAGGCAGGCTTTACATTTTTCCCATTAACTAAGATATAATCATTTTCGACCATTTTAGTTATAGTTTCTCTACTAAAATCGGTATTATTTGCAAGATACTTATCTACTCTTACATCACCTTCATTTACTTTTATTTCCACGTTTATCTTCCCCCTTGTATATAGCATATATTAATAAAACAAAGCCTATGACTATGGCAATATCCGCAAGATTAAAAACTGGATACTCATAGCCACCAATATAAAATTTTAAATAATCAATAACATAACCAAACCTTACTCTATCACAGAGATTACCTAAAAGACCTCCGTAAACAAGGCCAAATGCTAAAGCATTACGTTTACTTTCTTTAAAATTTTTTTGATATAGTATTAAAAGTATTAAAGAAATTATAGCGATGCCAATAAGTAAATACCTTGCCCCAGTAAAAGTACTCCATGCAGCGCCATCATTATAAACCTTAGTTAGATAAAAAACCTTGGGAATAATACTTTGCAAGTCTCCATACCAAAAAGACTTATCAATAATGTATTTTATAAGTATATCAAATAAAAAAACAATAATAGCAATAATCAAACTTTTTTTCTTCATGCTATTATCATATCACATTTTTCATTTATTTACTAGTATACAATCAGTTCCAATTTTAGTTATGTCGGAAAATGTAAAGCTAATCTCAGTATTTTTTAAAACTTTCCGAAATAACTTTTTGTTTTCGGCAACTAAATTTATTACTTTGCCTGCCTCATCTACCTTAGCATCAACAATTCTTCCTAAATTAATTCCTGTATTTACACTAATTATATCTTTATTTTGAAGTTCACTTAAATACATTCTTACCACCACTAAAGTATATGCTTTATTTTATAAGTTTACGAATATTTGAAATAGCGCTCTTTTCAAGTCTTGATACTTGAGCTTGGCTTATTCCTAGTTCACTAGCTATTTCCATTTGAGTTTTTCCTACGATAAAACGCTCCAAAAGAATATTTTTTTCTCTCTCTTTAATTTTTAAAAGTGCTTTTCTTAGGGAAATAAGCATATCTTTATCACTATTTTTATCTTTGGTATCCGCTAGTTGGTCAAATAAATATATGGTATCACCACCATCATTATAGATAGGTTCAAAGATTGAGGTTGGGTCTTTCATTGCATCTAAGGCATACGCAATTAAGTATTCAGGAATATCAAGTTTTTCCGATATTAAAGATGCCGGTGGTTCTACTCCATTATCACTTATATATTTTTCTTTAAACTTAATAATTTGATATGCTAAATCCTTAGTACTTCTACTTACTCTAACTGCTGTATTATCACGAATATATCTTTTAATTTCCCCAATTATCAAAGGAACAGCATAAGTAGATAATTTAAGACCATAAGATAAATCAAAATTATCAATTGCTTTTATTAAGCCAATAACTCCGACTTGAAATAAGTCATCCATGTTTACATTCCCCTTATTAAAGTTTCTAAGTATACTTAAAACAAGTTTTAAATTGCCATTAATTAATTTTTCTTTAGCATCTAAATTGCCATTTTGATATTCCACAAATAGTTTATTTACTTCATTTATTGATAAAACTTCAATTTCACTTGTATTAATACCTGTAATATCTACTTTATATTTTGCCATATAATAATTCCTTTCCCTTTATTTATGGCAAAATAGTTTATAATTTATACATTTATTTTATAAAGTAATCTAGTACTTCAAGCATTTCTTCAGCAATGCCTTCCGCATCACCACATGAATTTATATTATCATTTATAACACATTTAACTATATCTAAAGGAATATACCTTAAACTAAAATTTCCATCGATTTCTTCGTCTGTATAGTTTGTATTAGCAAGAACAGGTATTCTATCATCCTTTATCACGTAATAGTATATAATTAATTTAGTATTAATTCCTTCACTTGGATAGTCTTTAAAATATTTAGTAAGCATAGCAAATATATCAAGATTTTCTGTATCATAAGAAAGACCTGTTTCTTCAAGCAGTTCCCTTTTTAATGCCGGTAATAATTCTTCATCGTTTTCAACGTGACCACCAGGAAATTGATATTCACAAAAAGAGTGACCAAGAAGTATTTTATTATCACTAGTAACAATTATTGCTTTTACTCTAGTAATTACATTATTTACTTCTAAATTACTTATATTATTTATATTTTTAACTATTTCTATCATTTATAACACCTACTTTATTCTACCAAAAATTAAAAAATATTACAAATAATTATTGTATAAAAGCGTAAATTTTGCTAATATATTAATAGAAAGGAGTTTTATCTTATGTACAATTATGATTATATTACTGAAGAATCAACTAAAACTTTAACTAATATAACCGGCGTTGCCATATGGACAATTATTGCCTTTGTAATTGCAATTGCAGCGGGTATTATGATTTACTTTATGTTTATTAAAGATAATAAACCAGTAAGTCAAAATCTTCAAAAACTTAAAGATTTACTTGACTTTAAAGTAATGTTAATTGAACCAATTTTAAAAGTAATTTATATTATTTCTACAGTATTTATTATTTTATTCTCTTTTGGTTTAATATCTACAAGTTTTGTATCATTTTTACTAGTCTTAATTTTTGGGCCAATCTCAATAAGAGTTGTTTATGAACTTATGATGATTAACATAATGATTTGGAAAAATACTAAGGAAATAAACGAAAATATGGCACCAAAAAAAGGCGTTGAAGTAAAGCATACAAAAACTAAAAAAGAATAATGCAAGAGACTTGAATGCGAGCCACATTTTATGTTATTATGTATTTAGCAAAGAAATAGAATATAAAAACAAATAATAATAGAAATATTTTTAAATTTATTTTTTAACAAATAAAATATGTATATACGTGTATATACATATTTCTTTTTAGCAATATTTTTAAAATGGCATTTTACCACTTGAAAACTTTTTCATCATGTCTTTCATCATATCAAATTGTTTCAAAAGCCTATTTACTTCTTCAACACTTCTACCACTTCCCTTTGCTATTCTTATCTTACGAGAAGCTTTTAAAATTTCTGGTTTTCTTCTTTCTTCTAAAGTCATTGACGATATTATTGCTTCAACATGCGCTAAATCTTTTGGGTCAATTGATATATCATTAAGTCCCATTTTTCTAGCTCCTGGAAGCATTTTTAAGATATTTTCAAGAGGCCCAAGTTTTTTTATTTGTTTCAAGTTTTCTAAAAAGTCATTTAAATCATAAGTTCCTTTTTTCATTTTGGTTGCTTGTTTTTTGGCAGTATCCTCATCTATTATATCTTCAACCTTACCCACAATTTCCAAAATATCACCCATATCAAGAATTCGCTCAGCCATTCTTTCAGGATAAAACTCACTTAATCCGTCCATTTTTTCGCTATTACCCACGAACTTAATTGGAATATTAGTTAAGTGTCTTACTGATAAGGCTACTCCACCCTTTGTATTTCCATCAAGTTTAGTTAAAATACAACCTGTTAAGCTTAGCAAATCATTAAAGCCAGTAATAACATTGATAGCATCTTGACCCATTGAACCATCTATTACAAGTATCTTTTCATGTGGGTGGACAAGGTTATCAACATCTTTTAGTTCTTGCATTAGTTCTTCATCTATTTGTAGTCTACCAGCGGTATCTATAATAATGTAGTCATTTTTATTATTAGAAGCAAACTCTAAGGCATCACTAACTATTTTAGTTACTTTACCCTCTTCACTAAAGACATCAATATTTAGTTCCTTACCTATGGTTTTAAGTTGGTCTATGGCCGCTGGCCTATAAATATCCGCCGCAACAAGCAAAGGCTTTTTATTAAATTTCTTTCTTAAATAATTAGCAAGCTTGCCTGCAGTAGTAGTTTTACCGCTTCCTTGAAGACCTACGAGCATCAAAATTGTTGGTTTTTTCTCAGTTTCCAAAGGCACATAATTCCCACCTAGAAGTGAAACTAATTCATCTTTAACAATTTTCAAAAAAACTTCATCTGGTTTTAGACTTTTTCCTACTTCAGCATCTAATGCTTTTTCCTTTACATCTTGAACAAATTCTTTAACTACCTGATAATTTACATCGGCTTCTAAAAGAGCAATTCTAATTTCCCTTGTAGCATCACTTATATTTTCTTCGGTAATTTTCCCCATTCCTTTTATATTCTTTAAGGCATTACTTATTCTATCGCCCATGTACTCAAACATATTAATTATCTTCCTTTCCTAAACAAAATATTACATAAAGTGGTACACTTTTAATATTATTTAAAAAGCCAAAATTCTTAGCACCAATCCTTATACCATACTTTGGATTAAACGTTTTCATATAAGTTTGTAAACTCTTTGATTTAGTGTTATCACTTGATTTTACCTCGACAGGTATAATTCCATCTTCATTATATAGTAAAAAATCTATTTCAGCAATTCCATTACTTTCCCAATAATATAAATCATTATTAGTAGAATTCAATTCATTTGCAACATAGCTTTCTGTAATTGCACCCTTTTAACTTTACCAACTGGAAAAGAAAAACTTGCTCTTTTAAATTTAATACCTAATAAAGAATTACTACAAATAATTCTAATATTCGAATGTTTTTCACTAAAATATTTAAGTTCTGATATTAATTCTTCACTTTCTTGTATTTCATCAATAAATAAACATGTATTTTCTTTTTCTATATCAAAACCAACATAAGATTTTAATTTAATAAACTTTTCTTGTGATGTAAGTCTAGTTTTATATAAATCAATTATATATGTTTTACCGACTTGTCTTGTCCCCATTAACATTAAAGACTTACCATCATAGTTATTTTTCCAATCAAGAAGTTCATTATATATCTTCCTTTTCATGTTTATATCACCATTTAAATATTATCATAAATACACACAAAAATCAACAAACTTCACATTTTTCGAACGGATAACATTTTACAACACTCAAAATAAATGTTATACTTATAGCAAGGTGATAATAATGAAGAAAAGAAAAAAACTTAAAAAAAAGGTTGTAAAATTTATATTTGTAATGTGCACCTTAGGAGTAATCGCTGGCACAGGATTTTATTTTTATAAAAATAAAGATAATTCAAGTAAACTGCAGACAATGATGAAAGAGAAAAACATAAAAAGTGATGAGTATTCAAAAACTTTAGAATATGTACTTTTAAATAATATATATGATGAAAAGTATAAAGATGAATACAAAGATATAAAGTATTCTAACCAAAGTAATTTTGAAGAAGTTCTTACGACATTCTTACCTAAAGGATATTCTGGTGTAGAAATAAATTATATATTTAATTTAAGTAATAAAAATATAGAAAAGCTAAAAGATATAGACTATGTAAATATAGAAAACTTTTATAAGATAAAGAATTTTGATGTAAATAAAATAGATAGATATAACACTTATAAAGAAAAGGAAAATCTAAGTTATGGGGATACTGTAACAAGAGTTAATATAAAACTAGATTTACCTGTATATACCGATACTGTCGAAGTAGAAGACGCTGATAGTTTACTTGTTTTAGTAAATAAATATAATCATTTACCTAAAAATTATAAACCAAGTGATATAGTTTATGTAGATGGAGCCTATGGTAATAAAGTACCTATGAGATCAGTTATAAAAGAAGGATTCTTAAACTTACAAAAGGCAGCGATGGATGAACTAGGTATTACATTAATGCCAACAACTGCTTTTAGAGACGAATCTTTTCAAACAACTTTATATAATAAGTATGTAGCTAAGGAAGGGGTTGAAAAAGCTGATACTTATTCTGCAAGAGCAGGTTATTCAGAACATCAAACAGGGCTTTCTATTGATTTAAAAAATACTGCTTTAACTGATGTAAGACTTACCGATGAAAACTATACTTGGTTATATGAAAACTCTTATAAATATGGTTTTATTGTAAGATTTCCGGAAAACAAAGAAAACATAACGCTTTATCAGTTTGAAAACTGGCATATTCGTTATGTTGGTTTGGATGTAGCTAAAATAATTCATGATAATAATTTAACTTTGGAAGAATATATAGACCTATACGAAACTGAGTATTAATTACTTGGTTTTCTTTCTTTTTCTTATAAAAATTTCTTCTAGGCCTTGGTTTATAACTTCAAGTTCAAATTGAGCATAAGCATCAAGCACCATTTCAATTGGTATTTTTGTTAAATTAGATTCTTTACTTATTTTTTCACATAAGTAAGAATAAACAAACATATCATCGAATAAGTTAGTATAGACCTCTTCTTTCACTTCATCTCGCAAAATACTGTAAAGTTCATTTAATAAATCGTCTGATTTAGAAAGGTGCGACTCATCAAATCTTATAGCACTAGGTTCATGGGTATACTCATCATTATTTTTTGTTAGACCAAAGCTTCTGCCTGTGACATAATCTGTGCAACTATAAAAGTTTTTGCGCATCTTATAGCTTTCAAAATAAAGACTAACATCATCAGTAATTTCTTGTTTTACAAAAAATGTTTTACCAGTATCATCAATTGTTTTCCTCCAGCAAATTACTCCTTTTACATCTAATTTATTATTTATATTAAAGCGATACATACCTTTACCTCCCTATTTTTGTACTTCTTCCTTGTAGCCTTCATAAGCTTTATCCCATAGTTTATATTTTTCATCTCCCCGATGGTCTTCGAGCAAATTAGTTTCTTTTAAAATATCACCAATAACCATCGTTGCTTTCAAAGCTCCATAATAATTTAAGTGGCCACCTTTATCTTTTGTATCTGTTTTCCAATTAATATTTAAATCATAATTATTTAGGTTTATAAAGGTAAAACCTAATTCCTTGCTTAATTCATTAAACTTTTCATCTTTTTGATAATTCCAAGAATTTTGGGATGGAAAACCAATAATTATAAGCTTAGCGTCGTATTCCTCAGCTAGGTTTACAAACTTTTTTAGGTACTCAACATTTTCAGGAATCATCTTATATTTTTTATTATTTTTTTTCATATATTCAATATATTTACCCGAGTTTATCGTTTTATTTAATTTATACCCTTTTTGAATACTCATGATTCCATAATCAGAGAATAATATATTTTTCCAATTATTATGATAGTTTAAAAGGGGCATTAAATTTTTTAAAGTTCTTTCATATTTTACATACCATTTTCTCTTCTTTGTATTTCGAAAGAACATATTGCCTCCGAGAATTACAACCTTGGGATGTTGACTTTCTAAAGCTACCTTATAATAAGCATAAGCATCAGGTAAAATAAAGGCTGCTTGTGCACAGTCAAAGACTGTATAGCCATATTTCCCATATATTTCCATTGGTATGACAGATGAATAAACTAAGCTGTCACCAACCACAATAGCGTCAACAGAATCCTTAGCCTCACCTAATATTTCATATTGACTTGTTTTAATTAAGCCAAACTCTTTAATATTATCTTTTGGTAAAAGCAAATATGAAAAACCATAATAAAGAAATACAAATATAAAAATAAATATAATACTTTTAAATAAATTCTTCATAAAACCTCCCTAAAAGTCCGCGTATATTGGATCGACAGGGGCATAGCCTGGACCAAAAGCACCAAATATAATAATAGCAAAGATAAGAGCATAATAGATAAACCATCTTATTACAATGTTTTTCTCTTCTAACTTACTTCGCACAGATATGCCTTTTTCTCTATACAAATTAATAATTAATACAATAAATAGAGCTATTATTAAAACCATTACATCTGGGAGGTCTATACCTAAAGAACAAAGTTCTCCTTTGTTAATTCTAAAGCTTGTAAATATTTTTTTTAACATTGCCAAGGCACTTGAAACACTATTTGCTCTAAAGATAAGTTCGCCAAGAATAACTAAAAAGGTTGTTTTAATTATTTGGCATAATTTTAATAGTTTACTACTAGCAATATTAAGTTTAACATAAAGCTTACTTAAAGGAGTTCTAGTTATATTACCAATAGATATCATAATAAAATGATATAAACCAAATAATATATAAGTCCAGCCTGCGCCATGCCACAAACCATTTAAAAACCATACAACAAATAAGGCAACTGTACCACTAAGAAGGGGGCCATAGTGATTACCGAGAATTTTTCTTAATTTTAAAGTCATTTTTTTCATTGGCTTAGATAAAGAAATTGGGTAATATATATAATCCTTAAACCAAGCACCTAAACTTATATGCCATCTAGTCCAAAACTCTGAGATATTTTTACTAAAGAATGGTTGTTTAAAGTTCTCAGGAATGTTGACTCCAAAGATATTACCTATACCACAAACTACATCCATCGCAGATGAAAAATCCATATAAAGCATTATGGTGTATGATAAAGCACCTAAGAATATCACAGGTCCTTGGTAATTAATGTATCCCTCAAAAATAGTTTTAACTACAATATTAATCCGGTCAGCAATAACCATTTTCTTAAATAAACCCCATAGAATTCTTTGTAGCCCAAAACATAAATTATGATAAGTTATTTTACTTCCTTTAAATAAATCCTCTGCAGTATCAGGAAATCTACATATAGGGCCTTCCATAATACAAGGAAAAAATGCCATATATAAAGCTACTTTTAAAAAGTTTTTATCTGCCTTAATTTTACCATTATAAACATCAAAAAGATAAGATAAAGCACCTAAAGTATAAAACGAAATACCTATCGGCGCAATAAACCTCATAATACTAAAGTTACCTAACTTAAATAAATCAAGGATATAATTTAGATTAATAGTAAAGAACTTTAAATATTTAAATATAAATAGAAAAGCTATATTAAATAGTAAACATAGTATTAAAACTAATCTTTTCTTTCTTTTAAAAGATTCTTTTATAAGTTTTTTATCATCATCTTTAGTTTCTTCTAAAACAAGTTTTTTCTTAGTATCTATTTTATCCATATAAACAGTACTTATATAGATAGATACTATAGTAAGTAATATAAAAAGTACTCTCCAACCACTTAAAAGATAAAAGAAAAGTATACTAGAAGCAAGCAAAAAACATGGTCTAGCTTTCTTGGGAAATAAATTATAAAAAACTATTACAATTAAAAAGATATAATTATAATATTTACTTAACATACTTTGCATAATACTACTCCTCACTGCTTCAATATTATATCATAGTTTAAATTTATTTACTACAACCAATTAACCAATTTATTACATCACTATCTTTATAACCAAGTGAAGGTACATCAAAGTGCCCAGCACCAGCAAATTCGGTTATTTTAGCGTCGCTTCCCATTTCTTTTAAAGTTTCAATCACTTTTTGGCTTGATGATGGGTCAACAATGGCATCATTAGTGCCCACAAAAGCCCACACTTTAGTTTTACTTAAAGCTTCTAGATTTTCATTTGTTATACTTACACTGCCACTCATCGGAGCTATGCGTGCGAAAGTATTAGATAACTTTATTGCAACTTGATATGTTCCAGTTCCACCCATTGAATGGCCTGTTAAAGATACTTTATTCGTATCAAGTCCATAAGTATCACATATAGATTTTATTAAATTTCTTAAAGTATCAGATATATCTAGCCAACCTTTATAATTACTTGCAAGCTTAGGAATAACCACAAAAGCTCTTAGATTACCATAATAACCATCAGACAAATATTTTGGAAAACCATCTGTAGTTAAAAGTTTCGTTACATCTTCTTTCTTATTAGTTCCTCCATGCAAATGCATTATAAGTGGCATCCCACTTACTGGATTACTTGGAGTATATAAATAATATTCCAAATCACCAAGTTTTTTTAATTCCATTGAAGAAGGTATATTTTCTTTCAGAGTAGTCTCCTTACTTGTACTTTCATCATTACTTAGTTCTATTTCATTTTCAAGTACATCCTCTGTTAAACCTTCACCTTTATCTTCTTTTACTTCTTCTTTATTTTCTACTTTTGATGATGTTTTACTTACATGATTTAATCTATAAACACTAAAACCTATAAAACATATGCCTAGAATGAGTAATACCAATAATAATATTTTAGTTTTTTTCATAATCACACCGTTTCCTAAAGAAAAAGATAATTTTAATTATCTTTACACTTGCATCAATTCTTGTTCTTTAACCCTTATTTCGTCATCTATGAGTTTGTTATATTTAGTAATTAACTCTTGGACTTCTTCAAGATACATTTTTTCTTCATCTTCAGGATATTCTTCCTTTTTGATTTCGTTATTAGCATCTTGTCTGATATTACGAAGTGCTACTTTTGCTTCCTCCCCAAGAGCTTTAGCTTGTTTAACATATTCCTTTCTTCTATCTTCGGTAAGTTCGGGAATAGTTAAAATAATCATTTCCCCATTGTTAGTAGGTGCGATACCTATATTTGCCTCATTAATAGCTCTTTCAATATCCTTTAAAGTACTGCGATCAAATGGCTTAACAAATAATTGTCTTGCTTCTGGCACGGTAATATTGGCAACACTTTGAATAGGTGTTGGTACTCCATAATAACTTACCATAATACCTCCAAGCATCGCGGGATTTGCTCTACCTGCTCTAATAGTTGTAAGTTTGTTTTTCAAGCTTTCAATTGTTGCTATCATCTTTTTTTCTGAATCCATAATTTTCTCCTTTAATTTAATTCTATACTATCATTATAATTAATTTTATTAGAATTTACAATAAAATTAATTACTAATTTACCATTTTTGCTAATACTTAATGCTTTATTAGTCCCAAAAGCACTTGATTTAACATTATTTAATGTAGTTTCTGTGTCTATTACACTTTCTTCTCCATCAAGAACTTGAGTATCAGTAAGCCTTTTGTTAACACTTTCAGCTAACTTATCATCAGTCATATTATATAACGTATATAATTCTTCATTACTAAGTATTTTACCTTCTTCCTTATTTATAACATAAGACTTAATATTTGTAGGTACAGCGCCACTAACACAGTTATAATCATAATCTATGATAACTACGCTTACATACTTATCATACTCTGCTACATCATAACTACGATAAGAAAAACTATACAAATCATTTTCACAAGTAACACCTTCTGGTATTTCTTCATCTGTTACCTTTACTTCTTTTTTGCTTATCTCTTCAAGTTCAGCCTTTAACTTATTATTTTCTTCTTCCATACCCTTAAAGTTTAAAATAAGGTCTGATTTATATACTTCATCTATAATTTCTTCACTATTTTCAAAGTATATATAATCTTTCTTATTATTTATTCTTACATCCCTCTTTACTTCTTTTATACCTATTTTTTTCTCTTTACTTGGACTTTCTAGAATATAATTCATAAAGAAGTAGCCCCCTACTACAAAGGTAAGTAATACTATACCTAAGAATATTGCCCCAATTTTATTTCTTGCACTATCCATATTTAACCTACTTTCCTAAATACTTTAGAAATGCATCTTTTATTTCTGCTTCCTTATTACTTGTATTTATACTATTCCAATAACTACTTGGGCTTACATCTCCACTTACAAAAGATGTTTCATCATCAAATAGTATTACTTTGTCACCACTTACTACTAAAAGAGTTGGAGCATATATATCAGCATTACCCTTATCATTATATGTTACATATTTACTTAAAGTCTTAACTATATCTTCATAAGTTCCATTATTATCTTTTCTATTTTTAGTAAAGTCATAGTAGTATATTTCATCTATACCAACTTCTTTAGCAATTTTATTAACCATAAATGCATAGTAATTAACCCATTCATTATTAGTACCAAATAAAACTATACCTTTAGTACCTTTAGCAACCATCCTAGCATCTGTTGCATTAACATACTTAAATACATTATCGGTAGATACTAAACTAAAATTACTTGCAAATCTTTCGTTATCACTTACTTCTGTTTTATAATCTTTCTTTCCTAGATAAATAAAACCATATATAAGTATGCAAAAGATTATTATATATATAACCATTTGGGTTTTACTTTTAAACATATTCTTATTCTTAATATATATTTTTTCCATCGAACTACATCTCCATTACATATATTTTACCAAATAATCCATTATTTATAAAGGATAGTTATTTTATTTGTGTAAAATAGTTGTAAAAATTTGACGTTTAACCTTTTGGACTAAGTGTCTTTCTTTATAACTGATATTAAAATAATAACGAGATATAAAATGATAGAAGTTTTCTGAGGTATTATACCTACATCCCATGAACTAAACATTTCAAGAGTTATTTGTTTAAAATAACCAATAAAACTTTCAAAATATAATTTTACCAAAGAATTAAGAAGTGTATTTAGGTTTTGCCCAGATACATAACCTGTGAACCAGCTATCTATAATATCTTCAAACAAATTCATGAGTAAAACCAAAATCACTACTAAAAGAATTATCACGCATAACACTATAAACTGTAAAATTATTAGCTTCGCTAAATATACTTTCTTGAGCAACTCTACATACACCGCTTAAAACAGTTTTATAGAGATATGGATTTGTTTTATATGTCTTATTAAAAAGATTCTCCCAAAAAGACATAGCCTCATTAATGCTTATAAAGATAACCGCTAAGGTTATATAATAAATTTTATTATCTATTATCCTATTTATTGTTTCTTTTTCACTATCTAATAGTTTATTGCTATCAATATTAATATCAAAATAATACTTAAGCATGCATCAATAATATGTTTTATAAAAAGAGCCTTATCTATATAAAAATAATTATTATCTATAATTTCTTTGAAATCGTCGGCTCCAACAGCAATAGTTTTTGACATAATATCGCCTCATTTCTTATAAAGAATTTATACTATTTATTTTAATAATTGTCTACAACATTAATCAACTTTTTAATACAAAAGATAGAACTTTAGCCATTTGCTAAAGTTCTATCTTTTTTTCATTATTTTAAGCATATTATCTACATATGTTTTAAGTTTGGATTCTTCAACATTTTGTTCTTTTAGTCTTAACCCTTTTACTAGTTTTTCATCATACATAGATAAATCATACCCATTATCTCTTTTTTCTTCATAGACATATTTCATATTTTCTATTTTATACATATTACTTAATCTAGAAGATGTAAGTATATCATTTGCAAATAAATTAACATGATATTCAGTCATTATATTATAGTAATCAATTGGCTTTTCAATTACTTCTTTACTTACTAATTTTACATATTCACCACTTGAATTAAATGTTGTTGTACCAATTGGTGTATCATCAGTCATTGGATAAGTAAACATACCGGCTTCTTTATTGTATATTCTATGTTGATCAATAGTCTCTAAAGTGCTTCCATCACTAAATTTAAGTAAATTATATTTATTAGTTTGTTCACCCTTTTTAATCCATATAGGTTTTGAGATAGAAAAACATCCTTTATCAAAATTCCAACATAGTATTTCATCATCATAATCAATATCTCCGATTTTTTTCTTTTTAAATTTCTTTTTCTTTTTATCATAGACATAGACTTCTGTATTAGATGAAAGGCACGTCGCATGCACAGTAATTACGTACCAGTCAGACGCAATTTTCCCCGGTTCAAAAAATTGTACAAAAATACAATCTCCCCGAATGTTAATTAAACTTTTACTAACTATGTAATTTGTTGCTTGGTCATAATAATATTCCATACCAGTATTATTATAATCAAAATCAGATAAACTAGAATTATAACATAAACCACTCGTCCAACAAAAATTTTTTTTACTAAAATTATAATTTAAACCAACCTGAAAATCATCCCAATAGAAGTAGGACTCAAAAAAAACATCCTCATTTCTAGCATCTATATAATTTATATTATAATTTGAATTATTTAAAGAAACAATACTAGCGGTACCACCTAATTCGTAGATGCGAAAGTTGTAAGAAAAACCGATGGCAAAATTGCCTTTGAGAACTGCGCTATCATCGAATTTATCAACAGTTTTTAAAACGTTACTTAAATCTAAATTTAGTTGTTCTAATGTGTATGAAATAGTATTACTACTGCTTAGTCCATTATTTGAACTATTTAAAGCCTTAACTTTAATACTATAAGTACCTGGGTCATTATAGTAACCATATATTTCTGCAGTTGTATCAGTGGTAGTTGTAAGTAAAGTATCATCACTATATATTTGATAAGAACTCGCTCCTTCTACTGCCTCCCAATTAAATGTGTAATCGTTTAATGCAAGGTAAAAAGCTTTTTCAGAAAATACATCGCTTAGAAAAGGATTGGAATACAAATTGTTTGAATCTTTGACTTTTACTACCACTCTATATTTACTTCCACTTAATAAATTAGAAAATGTATAACTATTACTTGTACTTTCCGCAAAAGTATTACCACCATCTATAGAATAGTAATACTTTGATATATCATTCATTCCTTTTGTTGCCGTAACCGTTGCAGTAATAGAGCTAGATGTTTTACTTAATTCTACTCCACTTATTGTTGGAAGTGCATATGATGCACTGTACGCATATTCATAAGTATTAGTTTTTATCTTCTTTTTATCTTTCGCATAAACTGATATTTCATAAGTTTTAGTACTATCTATATTTGTAAAGGTGTGTGAACTTGAAGTACTTTCTTCATAAGTTAGATTAGATGATGTTAAAGTATTTGCAAGCCTTGATACCTTTAAAGTATTATTACTTGGTACGTATGCAAGAGAATCTTTTTCTTCAATAGCATAGTAATATGTATCTATTTCACTTGTACCATTATCAAGGGTTAAATCAACGGTTAGATTACTTCCACTTAAAGAAGTATTTAAAGTGTTAATGGTACTTGTTGTGTAATCATCAAGTGAATCTTTGGAAATTATAACTTGACCACTAAAACTTTGGCCTGCATTTTGAGATTGATTAAAGTTATAATTTACAAATAATATAGTTATATTCCATGTATCTGTAATTGTTGATGTAGTTGTTATTTCTTGATTACTTATAAGGGAAATAAGGCCTATCTTATTTGTTATGTCAAAGCCCGATATAGATTCTCCATTTCCATCTGTTATTGTTTTATAATTTAAACCTGATATACTTGTTAATTCTGTATTACTTTTGTTTTTTACAATAAGGAGCATCTCTGGGTAAGTATCGCTATTTGAATAACCAAAACTATTATCAGAAATATTTAGATATAAATTATAATGCTCTGTTACAGTATTTGTTTTATTATTTGCAGTAAGTTTAGCACTCGCTGTAGTACTACCAATTTGGTTACCTGCTCCGCTTGCAAAGTTTTCTTGATTTAAATTAATAGATATAGCATCACCTGTAGAAAATGTAAATGTATCTACAGTATTAGCTGTTACAGAGACATCAACCGCAGCTGGGTCACTTACCTCTGCCTGAAAATATGCATATGTTGCTGTTATAACCATTAAAGCAAGCACTATTATTGCTATTACACTTATTATTTTTTCTTTTTGTGGTTTCATATCTTTTTTCACTCCTATCATAAATATTTTATCTTATTTTTAGCTATTAAAACTCACCTAATGGGTGAGTTTTAAACTATATATAAATGAGAAAATATTTATATAGGTGGTTAGTGTGAATATAGATAAATCTAATGAAAATTATGTATACTATTTAGTTGGGCAAAACCTAAAGAAAATAAGAAAGAAAAAGAAAATAAGTATAGTTAAATTCTCTCAACTAACTAATTATAGTGAAGGTTTTATAAGGAATATAGAAAGCCCTAATTATTTTAAAACTTTTAGTCTAGGAACACTTTGGAGGTTTGCTGATGTTCTTGATGTAGATATAAAAGAGTTCTTTAACGAAGAAGAAGATTCGAACTAAAATCTTCTTCTTCGTTATATGTTTATTGGATTAAAATCTATTTCTAGTCTAATGTCTTTATTCATTGTAAATAAGTTGTCAAGTTCTTTTAAAATTTTATTTAAATTATCCGAGTATTTGTACTTAATTATTATTTGCATGCGATATTCATTATTGAATCTAAATACTGAAGCAGTTGTTGGTCCGAGGATTATGACATTATTTAGATTTTTATCTAAGTGGGCTTTAACTTTCTTACTTGTATCTATTGTATTTTGATATTCCTTACCTATTACTTTTAAACTAACTAAATAATAATATGGGGGGTATTTAAGTTTTTGCCTAAATTTCATTTCATTTAAATAAAACTTATCATAGCTATTTTCTAATACACACTTTATAACATAGTTATCTGGATTAAATGTTTGAATTACTACTTCCCCAGGTGATGAACTTCTTCCACTTCTACCTGCGACTTGATGAAGTAAAGCAAACGTATTTTCGCTTGCTTTAAAGTTTGGTATATTTAAAGTAGTATCGGCATTTATTACTCCCGCTAAAGTAACTTTGGGAAAATCTAGACCTTTGCTTATCATTTGGGTACCTAATAATATATCATATTTTTCATTTTTAAAGTCCTCAATTATTCTTTCGTGAGAACCTTTCCTTGATGTAGTATCTTGGTCCATTCGAACAATGCTTGCTAGAGGGAATAATTCTTTTAACTTTTCTTCAAGCTTTTCAGTACCAAGCCCATAATAATTCAAAGCTTTTTCATGACATTTAGGGCAAGCTTCTTCACATGGTTTTTGATAACCACAATAATGACATATAAGATTATTCGTACTTTTATGATATGTTAAAGTAATATCACAACTTGGACATTTATAAGTAAAACCGCAATTACTACAAGTAATGTAGGTCGAAAAACCTCTCCTATTTAAAAGAAGTATTACTTGTTCTTTCTTAGATAACTTTTCCTCTATTTTAACTTTTAATAAATCACTAAATATCATGTTTCTCTTTTTCATTTCTTCTTCCATGTTTACAACATGGACTTTAGGTAAAATAGAAGCTCCTACTCTGTTTTTTAAAGTAAGTAAAGTATAGACTCCTTTATCCGCTCTTGCTTTACTATCTAAAGATGGTGTAGCACTTGCAAGCAAAAGAGGTATATTATTATACTTAGCTCTATACATTGCAATATCTCTTGCATGATATCTTGGATTATTATCTTGCTTATAACTACTGGCATCTTCTTCATCAATTATAATAATACCTAAGTTTTGAAGTGGAGCAAAAATAGCACTTCTAGTACCTACAACAACATGAACTTCTCCATTATATATTTTTAAATATTCATCATACTTTTCTCCTTCAGATAAAGAGCTATGTAAAATAGCTACATCACTTCCAAAGACTTCATAAAACCTTTTAGCTATTTGGTGTGTTAAACTTATCTCAGGAACTAAAACAATACCTGTTTTGCCTGATTTTATTACATCCTCAATTAATTTAATATATACTTCAGTCTTACCAGAACCTGTAACACCATAAAGTAAAAATGTCTCATATCTTTTAAAAGAAGACTTTACTTTATTATAAACATTTTCTTGGTCTTTAGTTAAAGTTTTATTAATAGAGCTTTTTTCTTTGTTTATCCGGTATATTCTTTCTTTTTCTATAGCAAGTATATCATTTTCTAATAAAACTTTAACTAAAGATGTATTGTAGTTTTTCTTTAAGTCTTTATTCTTTACAAGTAAGTCTTTTAGTATTTTAACTTGAGCTTTTCTTTTGTTTTCATATTGAGTTATGTATTCTATTGCTTTAGTTTTATCTTTTATATAGATATATTCTATATATAAGTCATAATTACTTGTTTGTTTTTTTACTTTAAGACTCGATGGAAGCATTGTTTGGTAAGCCGTGATTAAAGTACATAAAGTTAAGTTAGATAAGTATTTACCTAAGTCCATTAGTTCTTTATTTAAAACTAGCTTTTCATCTACGATGCTAGTTATATATTTTATTTCATACGTTATATCTTCGATATTATCTAGAATATCTGTTACAAAACCTATAAGGTTTTGATGACCAAAAGGCACTAGAACTTTCATACCAACTTTAACAGGTAAATCTGATGGAATCATATAAATAAACTCTTTATCTAGTTTTTTTATACTATATTCTATGATAACTTTAGCATACATACAAAAGCCTCCTTACATGGAAATTGTAACACAGGCCATATTAAAACTCAAGTGCTTCGCCTTGAGTTTTAATATGTTTATGATTAATTTATGATAATGTCTTAAGTGTTAGTATTTGATTATGTCTCAAATATGGTGTAATATATATCACTTGAGGTGATATGATGAGAAAGGTAGAATTAAGAATGAAAGAACAAGATAAATATTTCTGCTTGTCAAAAGGAAATTGGAATAAAATTTCCCGCGAATGTTTAAATTATTTTAAGACATTTTCAAAAACTATTGACAGTTATTTAT
>CAVGEW010000034.1:0-5189 GCA_963628465.1 Agathobacter sp.
ATTTTAATACATATATTACAGGACTTGCAGGAACAACACAAGGAACGGGACAAGTAGTAAATGAAAATGGATATAGGTATGAAGGAAAGAATCCAAATAACTATGTGTGGTTTAATAATGAGTACTGGAGGATAATTGGTGTATTTGATAGTGCATCACATGGTGTAAGTGGAAAAAATTTAGTTAAAATAATCCGAGATGAAGTGCTAGATGGACTTGCATGGCATAAGTCAGATACAAATGACTGGACAGCATCAAGTTTGAAATCACTTTTAAATGGGGCATATTATAATGCTCAAGATGGAACAAGTTCTGGATACTGTTATGGTGATGGAGCTACTGTTACAGGAAACTGTGATTATACAAAAAAAGGAATACAGTCAGGATATAGAAGTATGATAGCAAATGTAACCTGGTATTTGGGAGGATACTCAGAAGCTTCAGCAACAGCAGCAGCATTTTATGGTTATGAAAGAGGAACAACGGTTTATAGCGGAAGGCCCAAAAATACAACGGGTTACATAGGATTAATGTATCCAAGTGATTATGGATATAGTGTATTATCAAGTAGTTGCGCAAGAACAACAAATTTACGTTCTTATGGAAGTTCAACCTGTGCTGGAGCAAGTTGGTTATACGGAAAGGGATATGAATGGACTTTGTCGCCTTCTTTGTCCTTATCCGACTCCGTCTTCGGATTGTACACCGACGGCTTCCTCAGCGACTTCGGCGCGGGTTCTGAGTCTGGCGTCCGTCCAGTCTTGTATCTAAATTCTTCGGTATACAAAATCGATGGAAGTGGTACCTTGGATAACCCATATATTATAGGCATGTGATAAACAAAAGTAAGCACGGTTGGCGCAAGCAAGCGCCCCGTGTTTATGTTAATATAAAAACTGATAGAAATGTTAAAGTTAAAAGTTGATAGTTTCTATCAGTTTTTTCTCATTTTTGCTATACTTATTATATCTTATAATAAATAAGGAGTTGATATAAGTATGAGAAAAGATATTACGGTAGAAAAATTAACGCTAGGAGGTGAAACATTGAATAAAAGCGAATTAGCTAGACGCTATAATTGTTGCTGGGAGACAATAGATAGGAGATTTAATCCTGAAAAATACAAAAAAGATAAAAAGAAAAGGATTTATACTTCTATACTTGACCATGCTGGTAATAGGTTCAGGTCACGTGCTTCAGCGTATTAGACGGGAAAATTGCGCTAAGAACAAGAGAATTAATAAGACAAAGTTGTAATAGTATGGATGTAACTATTATAAAGGGTAGTGTTGGCAAAGAACATATTCATTTGTTGGTTTCTTGTCCGCCCAGCTTGTCTGTATCTAGGTTAGTTCAACAATTAAAAGGAAAAACAGCTAGGGTACTAATGCAAGAATATAAAGAATTAAAAAAGAGATATTGGGGACAACACTTGTGGAGTGTAGGGTACTTTTGTAGAAGTGTAGGAACGGTAACAGAAAATATAATAAAAGAATATATTGCAAATCAAACTGATGAATATGAAGAAAATTTCAAAATTGTTAATTAATGAAGAATTTATTCTTCTATCACGTACTTCCAGTACTTAAAAAAGCTATATACTTTAGTACATGGTCGTTGACTTAGGTCTTTAGCTAGAACTGAAGCATCTATAACCTCTAATAGTGTTTTAGTAAAGGATATCGAAAGCGTTACAACTGAAGAAGAACTAAATTTAAGCAGAATCATGGTAGCAAATTATCTAAATGTTTTAGAAAGACTGCATTTAATCCAAAATCAATTATCTTTTGCTTATAAGGTCCGTTCAAGATTAAACGTTGGAAAACTGGTCAAAAGACATTTAGTTGACCCATCACTAGGTTGTGCGATATTAAATATCACCCCAGAAAAACTTATGGATGATTTGAATACATTTGGCTTATATTTTTATGCCTTGTGTGAAAGATATTTAAACATATATGCCGAAAGTATCGGAGCTAAACAATATCATTATAGAGAAAATGACGCAGGTGTAGAAGTTGATTCCATAATCGAACTTTCAGATGGAGAATATGGCGCAATAGAAATTAAATTAGGTTCAAATAAAATAGATGAAACGGCTGAAAGTTTAACAAGATTCTATAATCTAGCAGAAGTTAAACCTAAATTTATGTGTATTATTTGTGGACTTTTCGACGCCGTTGTAAAAAGACCTAATGGTATTTATATAATCCCAATCACTGCTCTAAAGCCCTAAAAACCAATACTTTCGACAAAATTCGACACAAAATGTCAAATCTTTACATTAATTTACAATATTCGACATAATTTACTGTAGATTTTTGTTATTTTATACATTATAATGAAGTTGTGTGGTGGAATAATAAGATGTATTTTGAAAGGAAAGAGACATGAAAAGAACAGTAAGAGTAGTTGTAGTTGATGACAATGACGCAGTGATTAAAAGTGTTAAGGAGTACTTTAAAAATAGCGAAATGGTTAATGTGGTAGCAGGATTTACCAATGGTAAAGATGCACTTAACTATTTAACATCTTATCCGGAACGATATGACTTATTAATGTTAGATTTAATTTTAACTGGAATTGATGGTATAAAAATAATTGAAGAATTAAATCACAAAAAAATTAACAAGAAAATAATGGTGTTATCTAGTTTTAAAGATGATTTTACTATAAGAAGAGTACAAGCTTTAGGTGGCAGCTATTTTATGCTAAAACCAGTAGACATGGATGTTGTTAATAGTAGAATTGTAGATTTAATTTCTCATAAAGAAGAATTAAATATTATTAGTTCTAATAAAATAGAAGCTAGAGTAAGTTCTCTTTTACACGATTTAGGAATTCCATCTCATATAAGAGGCTATGAATACATTAGAGATAGTGTAATACTAATCTATGCTGAAAAAGGTATGAAAGCTCATTTAACAAAAGAAGTATACCCTAAAATCGCTAATAAATATCAAACCACTACAACTCGAGTTGAAAGGGCAATTAGAAATGCCATTGAAATAAGTTGGACTAGAGGCGATATAAAACTTATGGAAAATTTATTTGGTAACAGCATTGATTTTGACCGAAGTAGACCTACGAATGCCGAATTTTTAACAACTATTGCGGATAAATTTAGGTTAGATGAAAATGAATTAGTGATGTAAGCTTTGTATTTGCAAGGCTTTTTTATTGTATTTTAATATATATTGTGTTAAACTTTATATAGTGAAGGTGGAAAAATGAAAAAAATATTAACTATTATACTAGATGGTTTTGGCATGAGAGATGAGGAAAAAGGTAACGCTGTTAAAGCTGCAAATATGAATACTTTTAATGAACTTTGGAATCTGTATCCGCATGCTTTACTTGGAGCTAGTGAAGAATATGTAGGTCTTGCTAAAGGTCAACCTGGCAATAGTGAAGTTGGCCACATGACAATCGGAGCTGGAAGACTTTTAAAACAAAGTGAAGTACTTGTAAATGATTTTTTTGAATCACCAGATATGGAAAATAAAAACGTAATAAAACTTTTGGAAAACAAACATAAAGATATTCATATCATGGGGCTATGCAGTGACGGAAATATTCATGCTGGGGTAGATGATTTTCTAAAAATGTTTGATTTTTTAGTAAATAATGGTTTTACCAAGATTCATTTTCATTTAATAACTGATGGCCGTGATACAGGAGTTAAAGACGCATGTAAGTACATAAAGATGATAAAGGATGCTATTAAGAAAAATAAATGTGGTGACATTGCTACTGTGGCTGGACGCTATTATGCTATGGATAGAGATGAAAACTGGGATAGAACCAAAACCTATTATCAGTTAATTACCAGTGGTAAAGGTCTAAGTTCCTTAGATGTTGAAAAAAGTATTGAAAACAGTTATGAAAAAGGTATAACAGATGAATTTATTAAACCTATCGTATGTAGTAATAACTTAATTTCTAATGGCGATATAATTATGTGGATGAATTATAGAGCTGACAGAGCTAAACAAATTCTTTCGTCTATTGTTAATTGGAGCAGTTTTGAAGGCTTTAGTGTTGGCAATATGAAAGATACCCAAGTTTTTAGTTTTTTGCCAGTTGATAAAAAGATTAAAACTTACAACTTGATTGAACCTTTGAGTGTTAAAAACTCTTTAGGTTTATACCTCAGTGAACTAGATTTTACCCAAGCACGTATTGCGGAAAGTGAAAAATTTCCTCATGTTACTTACTTCTTTGATGGTGGTGTTGATGGGAAGATTAAAGGCTGCGATAAGTTTCACATTGCATCTCCTAGTGTTGCAACATATGATTTAAAACCAGAAATGAGCGCAGTTGAAGTTACTAAACGGGTTATTATGTCAATGAACAATGATTACGATTTTATTCTTGTAAATTTTGCTAACCCTGATATGGTAGGTCATACCGGTAATATGGAAGCTGCTACAAAAGCTTGCATGGCCGTAGATATGTGTCTTGCTAAAATAATGGAAAAAGCAGGGGATAATTTCTATAAAGTAATCATTCTTGCTGACCACGGTAATGCCGATACAATGATTAATGAGGATGGAAGTATATGTACAACCCACACAACCAGTTTAGTACCATTTATTATTTGTGATGATAAAATAAAGTTAAAAAGCACAGGCTCTTTAGTAAATGTAGCGCCAACTATTCTTGATTACATGGATATTGCTATACCTAAAGAGATGGAAGGTACTGAGTCTTTAATAATAGGTGAATAATTATATATAATAAGGATATAATATATCAAACTCAAGCAAAAACTAGGCGAGAATAACTCGTCTTTTTATATTATTGCGGTTTCATTAATGAATGCTTTTTTAATAGCATCAAGTACATTAATTTTATTTTTCTTATAAGTACTTATACAACTTCTATTTATTGCAAAACTTTCAGCACCTGAAACACTTCTAAATTTTTCTATCTTTTGCTTAACCTTTATAATTTCTTAAACCTACTTCTGCTTGATTATTTGTTGCTGGAATTTTGAAGTCTTTAATAAAGTATAGAATTTGATCTTTGTCATCATCTTCCATTCTTGTTAATAGTTTTCTTTCTTCATAACATTTTATACCTTTAGAAATCAAAACTTTTCTTTCGTGAATAATCCTTTTTATGAAATCTGCCATTTCTTTACATGATGGATGATCAACATTATCATATACACCTTTCAAGTATCT
>CAVGEW010000035.1:0-14858 GCA_963628465.1 Agathobacter sp.
GCAACATAAGAAAGTTCGGAGATTTTATTGGAAATAATCTCAGTATAATTTTCACAATTTTCATATAAAGAAGCATCGAAGCTATCTAAGAATGAAGAAGTAACATCATTTAGTTTCTTAGATAAATTTTCATCATCAATTTTATAATTAGACATATTTTTTAAATTGGTATAAAATTGTGTATCATCTTTTAAATCTTGTTTTAAAGAATTAAGTTTTTTTTCTTTAATCGTATCTTTATCTCTATACTTAATTATATAGTTGTGATAATTTTCATTATATTCGGTTAAATTATAGTAATATAAAGTAATATAACATCCTAAATTGTTAAGAGCAGATTCATAAGAATTATCTTTAATAGTAATACCTTTTAAATTTCCACAAGTTATATCTTCATTTGAATAATCTAAAGTAGCACGAAGATTATTTTTTATTTGAGATACACTTATATCATAACTTGTCCATAATTTTGATGTACTTTCAATATTTTCAACCGCCTTATTCTTATTGAAAATAACTATTAAAAACGCTATTAATAAAGCTAAAACTAACGCTTTAAAAAAACTCAAACTAAACTTAAAGCTATAACTTTTATTCATTTTCCATCATCCTTTCGCAACTAAAATAATTTGTATTTACACTAAAATTTTAATATAAATATATGTTGGTGTCAATGGATAGAACAAATTTTAACAAATTTGCGAAAATAGCTTGACAAAATGCATGTTTTCGATTAAGATAGTAATCACCAATTCACTTAAACAAGGCGAATTGGTGCTAGTATCACACTAGTCAACCCCTTTTTATTCTTTTAGGAGGCTCTACCTAGAGCCTCCACTTTTTATTTATAAAAGGTAAGTGTTATTTTCCACTTACCTTTTTATAGTATTCATATCTTTGAATAGCATTTTCTTTTTGTTCATTAAGTATTTCACTTGCAAGATCTTTATCTTTAATCTTTAAAGCACTAAACCTTACCTCATTATCTAAGAAGCTTTCATATTTATCAAAGTTTGGTTCTTTTGAATCAATATATGTTTCTTTATCATGTCTCATTAATATGGTATAACCACATTCAACGGCAAGTTTTTCTTCATTGCAAGAAGTACCCATACCTGTTTTAATACCGTGTTCAATACATGGACAGTAAGCAATAATAACCGCAGGACCCTCATGGGCTTCAGCTTCATTAAAGGCTTTGATTGCTTGCATCATGTTAGCGCCCAAAGAAATTGATGCAACATAACAGTTTGGAATGCAAGAAGCGATTTTAAATAAATCTTTTTTAGCAGTTCTTTTGCCAAAGCCCGCAAATTCCGCCACAGCGCCAAGTTTCGTAGATTTACTTGCTTGGCCACCCGTATTTGAATAAACTTCCGTATCTAGAACTAATACTTTTATGTTTTCACCAGAATGAAGGACATGGTCTAAGCCTCCGTAGCCTATGTCATAAGCCCAGCCATCACCACCGATTGCCCATACTGTCCGAGATGGTATATAATCTAACAAATCATTTAGCTCATTTGGTAAAATCTTACCTTTTAAATCACTCTTAACTTCATTTGTTACTTCATAGTTATTCATATTTTCAAGCCACTTTGTAAATGATTTTTTTACATCTTCATCCACAGAATCAATGGAGTTTTCCATAATTTGTTTTATTCTAGCTCTTTTTTGTTTGTAAGATATATGAATACCTAAAGCAAACTCAGCATTATCTTCAAATAACGAATTAGCCCATGGAATAGAATATGGCGTGGATGGAGTTGAACCTCCATAGATACTTGAACAACCTGTGGCATTAGCAATAACTAATTTTTCTCCCAAAATTTGGGTAAGCATTTTAATATATGGAGTTTCCCCACATCCCGCACAAGCTCCTGAGAAAGCAAATAATGGCTTTTCTAAAGCAACGCCTTTTATAGTGGTTTTAGCAAGTGGATTAACACTTTTTATTTTATCAAAATCAACACTAGTCTTTTCACTCTTTTCGACCATTTCTAATGCTTTATTTCCCATTTTGCCTGGACATATACTAGCACATACACCACAACCTGTACAGTCTTTTTCACTAATTAATATCTCATATTTCAAACCATCTTTACCAGTAAATGGAATACCACTTAAATCTTCATCACTTGCAACCGCCCTAATAACAGCATGAGGACAAGCAAGAGCACACATACCACACTCAATACAATTTTCTTTTATCCACCTTGGAACAATATTTGAAATATCTCTTTTTTCATTATTTGTTGTTTTACCAGGGAACCTCCCACAAGCATAATCTAATAGCATACTAACAGGAATACTTCCTCCCCTTCTTTCATTAATCATGCTTATAACACTATCATCTACGATTCTTATTGAATCATCATACTGCTTAGTTATTTTAAGTTCTTTTAAATTATCTAAAGCTTCATGCATAGATAAAATATTGTTATTAACAACATTTTCACCTTTCGTAGCAAAAGTTTTTTTAATTGATTCTTCAAGTAATACTCTTCCATCTTTAGCATCTAATAAATTAAGTATTAAAACTTCCATTATCTTACTTATTTTTCCTTTTAAATTATGTTTACTTGCTATATTTTCAGCATCTATATAATAGACTTTTATATTTTTATTAAAGATAATATTTTTTACTTTTGAAGGTAGTAGTTTCTTTAATTCTTCTTCATTTTTAATCGTATTTATAAGAAGTATGCCATTTTCTTTTAAATTACTTATTATATCAAACATTCTGAAATAGACATCTTTAGTAACTACTACTAGTTCTGGATGAGTTACGTAATATGGCTTGTTTATTTTACTACTACCATATCTTAAATGAGAAATAGTAACTCCCCCACTTTTTTTAGAGTCATATTCAAAATATCCTTGAACGTACATATCTTTACTAGCGTGAAGTATTTTAAGTAAGTCTTTGCTAGAACTTACCATTCCATCACTACCAAAACCTACAATCTTTATTTCTTTACAGTTGTTTTCTATATCTATATATTCTTCTTTTAAACTTAAATAAGTTACATCATCTGTGATACCTATGGTAAAGTTATCTTTAGGGTTTTCCTCAAGACTCTTATAAACACTATATATATCACTTGGGGTAGTATTTTTACTAGATAATCCATATCTACCTCCGTATATATTTATGTTTTTATCTTTTAAAATACTACATACATCTAAATACAATGGTTCACCAGCAGAACCAGCTTCTTTAGTTCTATCTAAGATTGCAATATTTTCAACAGTCTTAGGTAAAACGTTTAAAAAATATTCTTTACTAAAAGGTCTATATAAATGAACTTCAATTAAACCAACATTACCTAGTTTTTTAACTACCTCTTTGATAGTATCTGTAACACTACCCATAGCTACGATAATATTTTTAGCATCACTAGCGCCATAATAGTTAAAAGGTTTATAATCAGTGTGCATTATTTCATTTATTTTGTTCATATAATCATTTACTATATCAGGCATAGCGTTATAATACTTATTTCTTGCTTCCATGCATTGAAAATAGATGTCTTCATTTTGAGCCATACCATATTGATAAGCTTTGCCTACATTTAAACATCTATCTTTATAAGAGTTAATAGAATTATAATCTATCAAAGATAAAATTTTATCTTCAGGTAATTCTTCGATTGTATTAAGTTCATGGCTAGTTCTAAAACCATCAAAAAAGTGAATAAATGGAAGACTTCCCTTGATGGCAGAAAGATGAGCAACCGCAGCGAGGTTTTGGGCATCAAATACACTTGAAGATGCTAAAATGCAAAAACCAGTCGAACGAGCAGCATATATATCTTGGTGGTCACCGAAGATAGATAAAGCATGAGTTGCTAAAGAACGCGATGCAACATGAATAACTCCGGGAAGCATTTCCCCAGCAATTTTATACATATTTGGAAGCATCAAAAGAAGTCCTTGGCTTGCAGTAAAGGTTGATGCAAGAGAACCAGATAATAAAGCACCATGCATAGCGCCTGCTGCACCAGCTTCTGACTCCATTTCTAAGACTTTTGGTTTATCATTAAACAAATTTAGCAAATCGGTACTTGTTAAATTATCAATATTTGAGGCCATCGGACTTGATGGAGTTATTGGGTAAATACTGCATACTTCACTAAAGTAATACGCTATACGACTACAAGCACTATTGCCATCTACTATTTTCTTCATATCATCACCACAATTATTATAAGATAAAATTTCCTAAATAACTAGTATATTTTGTAAAAATTACATAAAAAAAATTCATTATTTTCAACAACAATGTCAGCTTGACTATCGACAACTTCTTTATTAACCCCAATATCTGGATGAATCAGATTAATTTTAAAACAATCTGCTGGTATATCAAGTACTTTACATATTACTCTTGTAAGATATTTTCTTCCTTTCTTAGGACGCTATTATACATATATTTTTGTAATATTAATATAACTTACATCATATAGTTAAGTAGCTTTAGATGGAGGAATATTATGATAAACAAGCAAAATTTGTGGTTCGTTACATTATTTTCTTTGATACTTGTCCTAGGAATATATTATGTAACTATGGGTGATGAGGCCTTAAGCACTCTAGTAGGCGAAAATAACATTAGTAAAGAAGTTAACAGTGCAGAATCCGATGTAATTATAGCGCTTCAGGTAGATAGAGATGAAGCTGTTTTAAAACAGATGAATGAATACCAAAGTATCTTGCTAGATGATACTGCAACAATTGAAGAAAAAAATGATGCTTATAATGCATTGCAAGCTTTAAATAATTCTAAAAGTGAATGTGATAAAATCAAAAAAATTATTACAGAAAAATTTAAACTAGATAATTTTGTTAAAATTGATGGAGATACAATAAGTATTACTATCGCAAGTGAAAATCATAGTAAAGAAATAGCTAACAACATAATAAGGGAAGTTCAAAGTTTATACGATAAACAAAAGTATATTACTGTTAAATTTGAATAATATCCTATACACTTTTAAAAATGCTTCATACAATAATATGAAGTATTTTATTGTTAAGGAGATATTATATGAAAAAAAAGATACTAACAGACCGAGAACAAGAAGTCTTTGAATTACTTGTCAATAATAAAACAACTGCCCAAATAGCTAAAGAATTATTTATAAGTGAAAAAACAGTTAGAAACCATATATCAAATGCAATTCAAAAACTTGGTGTTAAGGGCCGTGCTCAAGCCATCATTGAACTTGTTAAACTTGGTGAGCTTATAATTTAATAAAGACTTCGGTCTTTTTTTCTATTTTAAAAATATAATTAAATAGGTGTTTTAAATGATAAAGAAATCCTCAATAAGAAGAATATGTATTGCAACATTAACTTTATTTATTTTACTTATAATATACTTATTTCCAAGTAAGAGTAATATAACTTATGAACATTTAAATTATATTGAAAAAGAAGAAATGCCTATCTTTTTAATAGATAAATCTAATTATGTTGCAAGGTGCACTATTGCTAAAGAAAGTGATGATATACTAGATAAAGTAAAAGAAATAATAGAGGCTCTTACTAAGAATACTAAAAAATCTAGTTATATAAGGGATGGTTTTAAAAGTATTATACCTGATAATACTAAAGTATTAGATGTAAGCCTTGAAAATAATATATTAACCATCAACTTTAGTAAAGAACTTTTAAATGTTGTTCATAGCGATGAAGAAAAGATGATTGAAGCTATAGTATACTCACTAACAGAGATAAATGAAATTAAAAAGATAAGTATTTTTGTTGAAGGAAATAAACTACTAAAACTACCTAATTCTAATAAAAGCTTGCCAGAATATTTAGATAAAAGCTATGGAATTAATAAATTCTATCTAATAGATTCTTTAAAAGATACAAGTAAAACTACAATATATTATTTAAGTAAGAATAATGATTATTACTACTATGTACCAGTTACTAAAGTAAGTAATGACTCGCAAGAAAGAGTCCAAATAATTATTAAGGAACTACAAACTACGCCTGTTTATCACACAAATTTAATTAGTTATCTTGCTGCATCTGCAAGTATAACTAGTTATGAACTTTTAGAAAATACTATTAGTTTGTCATTTAATAATTATCTTATTGCTAATATGAAAGATGATGATATTTTAGAAGAAGTTAAGTATTCGATTGCTCTATCAATTAGAGATACTTATGGTATAAATGAAGTCATTTTTAATATTCCTGATAGCGAAGAATCGAAAATTTCTTTATAAGATACACAAAAAGACTTGCCAGAAGTCTTTTTTTATACTATAATATCTTTGTCAGTTGAAAGAAATGTCCTGGTAGCTCAGCTGGATAGAGCAATCGCCTTCTAAGCGATCGGTCGTGAGTTCGAATCTCGCCCAGGACACCATATAAGATAGTAAGTCCCTTATTATAAGGGACTTTTTAGTTAAATAAATTTATTCAAAATGATTTATTAAAACATTAGCGCTTATATCACCTGTTACATTAAGGGTTGTGTAAATCATATCAAGGAATTTATAAATACCGCTATAAAAACCAATGAATGAAAGAGGTAGTCCAAATAAAGATAAATAAGTTGCCCCAATGACAATACCACCGTTTGGAATACCTGGCGCTGCCATATTTATTAATGTTGAACTAACAAGCATCATAAGGTAAGTTACTATGTTTATATCAACACCATATAAGTTAAAGCAAAATAAACCAAGTAAAGCAAAGCTTACTGCCCCACCACACATGTGAATCGTACAACCTAAAGGCACTACAATATTAGTAATCTTATCAGGAATATTTAATTCTTCATTACAAACTTTAATAGTGTATGGAAGTGTAGCACTACTTGAACAAGTTGTCATAGTAATCAACCATACTTTACATATTTTCTTAATGTAAAGAAAAGGACTTATCTTTGTAAATAAAGAGACCGGTAAAATCATAACTACTAGTAAAACTATCATACTACATAAATATGCCGTTCCAATGTACTTAGCTCCAAGTAATATAATGCTACCACCATAATTTGCAATCGTTGAACCTATCAAGGAAAAAACGCCAAATGGTGTTAAATACATAATGTATTCAAGTAATTTATTGAAGATGTTTTTAAAACCATCAACTACTTCAATAACTTTTTTTCCTCCATCTACCTTACAGGCACATATACCACATAAAGCTGCAAATAATATTACTTGAAAGATATTATTATCTTGAATCATTGTAATTATATTTGATGGAAATAAATTAATTAATATTGATGATACATCAAATTTAGTCGCAGTTACTTCTTCCGTTACATTAGTTAATACAAATCCTTGTGAGGGATTAATTATTACAACAAGTAATGATGTAAGTAAAAATGATGTAACAAACATTATTGTAAACATAAGAATAGTTTTAAGTAAAATATTACTTTTTTCTTTATGTGAGTTATAAATCGATACCATGATAGATGTAAATATGATAGGTACTATTGTAAATTTAAGTAAATTTACATATATTGTACCTATAAAAGATAAAGACTTTACAACATTTGGTAAAAATAAGCCAAATATTATACCCAGGATTAAACCTATTAAAATTAAAATATTAAACGTTTTTTTCATACAGCTTACCTATCCTTTCTATCGCTAAAAGTATATCGTTTCTCTTACCAAGAGATGAAATTCTAAAGTAATTATCACCATTTGAACCAAAAATAATGCCAGGCACTATAACTATACCTAAATTATTTAGAAAATAGAAAAATTCTTCCCATGATGTTCGACCATCTTTAATTTGTACCCAAAGGTAAGGACAATCTATGCCTCCCCAAACTTTGAATCCATGATGTAAGAAAGCATTTCTTAAAATATTTGCATTTTCTAAGTAATAATTTATATTACTAGAAATTAATTCTTGAGTCTCTATATCATATGTAGCTAAAGCACCTTTTTGGGCTATATAAGAAGCTCCATTAAATCTATTAATAGTTCTTAATTGCCATAATTTATTAATATTCTCATCTATATCATTTGGCACAACATAATAAGAACATCTAACCCCTGTAAAACTTAAGCTTTTGGAAAAGCTTTTAAATTCAATAGCTACTTTCCGAGCATTTTCAATTTCATATATACTTTTGACAGCGTCTTTGCTTCTTATAAAACTACTATAAACATTATCATATAAAATTACACTATTATTTTCTAAAGCGTAATTAACCCATTTTTGTAAATATTCTCTTGGATATACTATACCAATAGGATTACTCGGAGAACACATATAAATAATATCATATTTTTCTAAAGGAATATCCGGTAAAAAATCATTTTCACTAGAAGTATCTAATAAAGTAACATCTCTATTTAAAACCATAGCACCATTTCTATATACCGGATACATCGGATTAGCTATACATATTTTAGAATCTTTATCAAATAACTCTAAGATACTTGTTGTGTCACTTTTAGCCCCATCAGAAATATAAATCTCATTTATATCAAAATCTTTGTACTCATTTTCTTGAATAGCTTTCTTTAAAAAATCATAGCCTAAATAGCCTCCATAGCCTTTAAAGGTCTTGGAATTACTTAAATCCTCAACAGCTTCAAGCATTTTGAGAGTCACAGGTCTAGCAACAGGAAGGGATACATCCCCAACACTTAAAGAAATTACACTGACCCTTGGATGACTTTCTTTATACTTAGCAACTTCGTCACTAAGTCTTTGAAAACTGTTTTCATATTTAATATTAAATAAATCTTTGTTAAATTTAACCATAAACACCACTTCTTCATGTGTTTAACATTATATCATTTTTACTATATCATGTAAACTAGAAAAAGCTAAAAAATTGTGTTAATATATTAAGGAAAAGAAGTGACTAACGTGGAAATAAATTTAGATTATAATGTAAAAAATTTTCAAGATAAAATAATTAATTTACCTAAAGAAATAAAAACTGTTAATATTACTGGAAATAACATAGATATATCTAAGTTATGTGATATTCTTGAAGATGTAAAAGAAAATATTACTATAAAAAGTATTTATAAGAACAAAATAGAACAAGAATTCAAAAGAAGAAATACTTATCAAGGATTTAATCGAAGTATTTTAAATAGAGTAAAAAAAATATGTGAAGAAAATATAACAAAAAGTGATATAGTAGTGGATATGACTATAGGAAATGGACATGACACTTTATATTTAGCAAAGTTATCTAAGAAAGTATTTGGGTTTGATATTCAAAATATAGCTCTAAATAATACAGATAAGTTATTAAAAGAAAATAATGTTAATAACTATGAACTTATTAACATAAGTCATGATAAAATAGATTCTATTTTAAAAGAATATACTTATAAAATTAAGCTTATTTTATTTAATCTAGGTTACCTTCCCTGTGGTGACAAATCTATTACAACAAGGCATGACACTACTTTAAAAGCTACGAAGAAATCTATAGATATGATTACTAAAGATGGACTTGTATTAATAGTATTTTATCCTCATGAAGAAGGAAAACTAGAATCAAAAGAAGTTCTTTCTTATTTAGAAAGAACTAAAATAAACTATAAAATATATAGAAATACATTAAATAAAGATGCCCCTTTTTTGGTTGTTATTACTAAAAAAGAGATATAATCTTAGGCAAAAATATGAGAATACCTATAACTAGGGAACCCAAAGCAAAGACAAGTACCGCTCCAGCAGCTATATCTTTAGCGTATTTCGCATGAGGTCTAATTTCTGGGGAAAGTAAGTTAACTACTTCTTCGATAGATGTATTGACTAGTTCCGTACCTATAACAAGAGAAAATAATATAATGCAAACCATCCATTCCCATAAAGCGAGTTTTAAAATAAATCCTAATATGATTACAAGTAGCATAGCTAAAGTATGTATTTTTAAATTTCTTTCGGCTTTAAACGCTTTTTTTATGCCTTCGATTGCATATTTAAAACTACTTATTAAATTATCACTTTTCATTAGAAATCACCTTTTTATTATAAATAGAAATGTATATCATTAAATAAGCAAGACCTAAAAGTAAACCACCAACTACATCAGTAAAGTAATGAACACCAACATAAATTCTACTAAAACCAATAGCTAGAATAAGTAAACTAAAGAATGCAATTAAACTCCACTTTAGATATTTTTTTTCTATATTTTTGTAAATAAGATAAATAACAATTCCATAGAAAGCCATACTTATCATCGAGTGACCTGAGGGAAAACTATATCCTGTTTCTTGGACTAATCTAAGAACACTAGGCCTAGGTCTTCTTACAATGTGTTTAATAGCTTGATTAATAATAGTGCAACCTACTAGATCAAATGTAATAAACCATCTATTTTGTTTACAAAACATAAAACAAACTACACCTAAAAGAAGAATAAAGGCTACACCTCCTAAGTTAGTAACTACCTTTAAAATAGATGTTAGATTATCATTTATAATATTAATAGATATAAAATTATAAATTGTAGTATCTATACTTAATATATCATATTTACAAACATAAAAACAAATAATACTAAATAATACTAAACATAAACTAACAATAAATACTTCCGTCTTCTTCATAAAACTACCCTTCTATATGTTTCTTTTCTAATATATCTTTTACTTTATCTAAACCTATTATTATAATGCCACCGATTAGGAAGTATATTATATTAAAGGTATCAAAACTTAAAGCATCCTTAGGGGACTCCAAGGTGGTAGGTCCCATAACAATTGCATATAAAGAACCTATCATTAGGCCTATAATTAAATATACAGTTGCACTTCGATATTTATCTAAAGCAATCTTTATTAATTTAATTACAAGAGCTATACCTAAAAGAACGCCAATACCAAAACAAAATAAGGCAGGAACATAAGTAAAGTTAAAATGTAAAAACTCTCTAATTCCATTTATAATAGGTATATATAAACCAAAGATAAGTAAAAGAGTTGAACCAGAAATACCAGGAAGTACCATAGCACTAATAGCAATCATTCCTGAGATTAATATATATATTACAAGACCTATGTTTAAATTAGCAATATTAACACTGTTTCCACCAGTCATTGGGTTAAAGTAAGTTATTAAAGAAACTATTAATATACCAATTATACAAAATATTATATTTTTATATTTACCCTTTATATTTTCTTTTTCTTCTTTGATAATTAGAGGAATAGAAAATATAATAAAGCCTAAGAATAAAGAACTAACGGCATAAATTTTACTTTCAAATAAACTAGTTAAAACTAATGTAGCTAAACTCATTCCGACGATCCATCCAGTGCCAAGTTTAAACAAAAACCAAAGAGCACTTTTCTTTGCTTGCCAATTACCATAAAAAACATCATTTAAGGAATTTATAAACTTATCATAAAAACCAAGTATAAAAGCTATTGTTCCTCCGCTTACCCCAGGAACACTATCCGCAAGAGCCATACAAAAACCCCAAAAAGCATTTATCAAATATTTCACAATTATTCTCACCTACTAAATTATATCATGGATAGTAAAAAAAACAATTATTTTAGAAAAAAAGGCTTCAAAATTAGTAAAATTTTACTTAAACCTACAATATTTATGCATCTTTTCATAAAATATAGTTGACAATGCATGTTTTAATTTGTTATAATCAATATGCATCAAAGAAACAGGTGCATGGAGGAATACCCAAGTCCGGTTGAAGGGATCGGTCTTGAAAACCGACAGGTCGTGAAAGCGGCGCAGGGGTTCGAATCCCTTTTCCTCCGCCAATTTAAAGTTATCGCGGGATGGTAGCAGTTTGGTAGCTCGTCGGGCTCATAACCCGAAGGTCGTAGGTTCAAATCCTACTCCCGCAACCATGGTTCGTTAGTGTAGAGGCCTATCACGCTTGCCTGTCACGCAAGAGATCACGGGTTCAAATCCCGTACGAACCGCCATTATGGCTCCATAGCTCAGTCGGTAGAGCAGAGGACTGAAAATCCTTGTGTCGCTGGTTCAATTCCCGCTGGAGCCACCATGAGTACAAAAACAAGCCTTTTGGCTTTTATGCCCGATTAGCTCAGTCGGTAGAGCGCACGGCTGTTAACCGTTAGGTCGTAGGTTCGAGTCCTACATCGGGCGCCAGTTTGATATTAATAAAACCTTTGAAAACTTAAATTTTCAAAGGTTTTTTAATATTATATTAAGTTATAAAGTGATAAATATTTGTCAAAATTTTTGATATGAAAAAAAGTCCTTTTTTTAAGGGCTTTGTCATTCTAAATGGTGGCTCGTCTGGGATTCGAACCCAGGACCCTTTGATTAAAAGTCAAATGCTCTACCTACTGAGCTAACGAACCAAAAATAAATATTTAAATGGCTGCCTCGGCAGGATTCGAACCGGCGGAATGTCAGAGTCAAAGTCTGATGCCTTACCACTTGGCTACGAGGCAATATAATAAATTAAATGGTGGGGAGACATAGATTTGAACTATGGAACCCGAAGGAACAGATTTACAGTCTGCCGCGTTTGACCACTTCGCTATCTCCCCAATAAAATGGTGCCGACAGAGAGAGTCGAACTCCCAACCTACTGATTACAAGTCAGTTGCGCTGCCAGTTACGCTATGTCGGCAGAAATAAATAAAAATGGTGGGCGCTATAGGACTCGAACCTATGACCCCCTGCTTGTAAGGCAGGTGCTCTAACCAACTGAGCTAAGCGCCCATAATGTCCTGATGACAATTAAGATTATACCAAATGAAATACACAATTGCAAGTCATTTTTTTGATTTTTAATCAAAATAAGATAATTTTCTTACAATTTAGCTTAAAATTAGGAAAATAAGCCAAGAAATTAATCTTGACTTACCTCTCCATCTAAACTAAAACTTTTGGCATCCACTATTTTCACAGGTATAATTTTACCTATTAATTCCTCCCCTCCAGGAATATTTACAAGTTTCATAGTTTCTGTATAACCATATACTTTATCGCTATCTTTTTCGCTGATGCCGCTTACTAGAACATCAACGGTGCTGCCTAGAAGTTTTTGATTACTTTCTAAAGAATATTTGTTAACTAGATTATTTAATTTTTGCAGTCTTTCCTCTTTAACAGAAGCAGGAACCTTATCTTGCATTTTTGCTGCTGCAGTGCCTTCCCTTGGCGAGAAAATAAATGTATAAGCACCATCATACTTACAATAATTGACTATATCTATTGTCTTTTGGAAGTCTTCATCGGTTTCATTAGGAAAACCTACGATAATATCGGTAGTAATTGCCACATTCTTAACCTTGCGCTTAATTTGATTAAATAAAGCTTTATATTCATCAATTGTATATTTTCTATTCATCTTTTTTAAAATATCGTCACTACCAGATTGAATAGGTAAATGAATGTATGGCATTATATTGTCATACTTAGCAATTACATCAACCATTTTATCCGTGAAATTCCAAGGATGAGATGTTACAAACCTTATCCGAGGCACTCCTATTTGAGCTACCTTTTCCAAAAGAGTGGCAAAGTCATAACCAAGGCTTAAGTCCTTCCCATATGCATTAACATTTTGGCCTAGCAAGGTAATTTCCTTATATCCTTCTTCCTTTAGCTTTTCCACTTCTTTAATTACTTCTTCGATCTTTCTACTTCTTTCCCTACCTCTGGTATATGGTACTATACAGTAAGTACAAAATTTATCACAACCATATATAATATTTATCCAGGCACTTATCTTAGAATCGCGGTTATATTTAACGTTTTCAAACACAACATCACTATTAGAATAAATTTCAATATCTTGAGTCTTTTCAATATGGGCTTTTTCTATTAATTTTGGAAGCTCACTTAAATTGTGGGTTCCAATTACAATATCTATATACTTATGCCTATTTTGAATTTCAGCGATTTCTTCAGGCTTTTGCATTAAACAACCGGCGATAGCTATTATTAAATCAGGTTTTTCCTTCTTTAAATGTTTACATCTACCTAAATAACCAAACACTTTATCCTTAGCATTTTCCCTTATTGCGCAAGTATTTAAAACTACGATGTCGGCTTCTTCTAACTTTTCTATAGGTGAATATCCCAGTGCCTCTAAGTAATAACGAATTTCTTCAGAATCATGAACATTCATTTGACATCCATATGTTCTTAAAAAATATTTCTTACCTTTATAAATAGGTTTTATATCTAAATCTAATTTTATTTCTTTAACATTAATTTTGCCTCTCTTTGCAGCAACTTTTAAATCAGGTACATTCATAATACTTCTTCCTTTCGAATAATTATTTTACCATAATAACCAAATTAATGAAAGTGGTTTTGATTAATTATATTTGGGAATAAGTTTTCAGGATGTTATATAAGTACAGAATAAAAATGGAAAAATTAACCAAAACCCGCTTCCAATTCAAAATTTTAACAACTTTTTTTAATATTTCAACACTTTCGACAAAACATGTCAAAATTCGACACACCATTTTGCAAAACTTTACATTTCTATACATTTTTGACAACAAGAATGTGTAAAGTGTTTACACATTCTTGTTGTTAATATAAAAACTGATAGAAATGTCAAAGTTAAAAGTTGATAATTTACCAATTAAAAAACCATATCATCTCTTGATGGTATAGTTAACAGCATTAATAAATATTTAGTCTCTTGTTATTTTTGTTTCTTTTCCATATTTTTTATAATTTTTGCCTTATGGCATAACTAAAACTAATATTTATTTAATGTAAATTGAACTTTATAATAAAGTTTTAATCTTAGGAATAGATAACTTAGTTATTTTACTTATGAAATTAATATCACAATTGCTTTTTAACATTTCTTTGGCAGTTTCAAGCTTATTTTCCTCGCGTCCAAGTTCTAGGCCTTCTTCACGGCC
>CAVGEW010000036.1:0-4037 GCA_963628465.1 Agathobacter sp.
CAGATAATTATATATGTTTTGATACGACTTGTACAGAAGATACCTTGTATAGAATCATTGGGGTATTTAATAATCAAGTAAAAGTAATAAAAGCAACATCAATAGGAAATATGTATTGGGATACAGGTGGCTCAAATACTTGGTCAACATCAAGCCTATATAAATACTTAAACGGATTAGATACAAATGAGGGAAGCGGATATATTGACAGCATAAGTAGTTTTTCAAATATGATAGCAACCGCAACATGGAAAGTTGGAGGTAACACAGAGGCTAATATTGCAAAAGTAACTCTAGCTGTTGCATATACAAATGAAATGACAAGCACCTTTGCTGGAACAGATAATAAAACTGAGATTTCAGCCCAAATAGGCTTAATGTACGCAAGTGACTATGGATTTGCGGCTAGTCCTACCGCTTGGGGTAAAACATTATATAACTATAATGGTAATGATTCTGCTGGCACAGCCATAAAAACTATAAATTGGCTATATCTTGGCTCACATGAATGGCTTGTGTCCCGTGAGACCAGTCGTTTGAACAGTAGTTTGTTTGTTACCTCGGTTGGGTATGTCGGCGGCTGCAAAGGCGACTTCTACGTCGACACCAGCAGCTTTGCGGTGCGCCCGGTCTTCTATCTGGAGTCATCGGTCACATATTCAGGCGGAGATGGAAGTCCAACAAACCCCATTCGTATTGGATAAACAAAGTGAAGATAAAACTTCGCTTTTTCTTGTATAAAAGACATATTCATGGTAAAATTTAATTGAATGGGGAAGTTTTAATGAAAAAAAGTATGAAGTTAATAATGTATATTCTAGCTATAATTGGGGCAATACTTATAATATTTTTATTGTTTAAAGTATTTAAGTTTGATAAAGGGGATACTATGTATCCTAAAGTAACTGAAGAAGAAGTAAGAGTTTTATATAATTTCTTTCCTAAAGAAAATTATAATCCTGGTTCAACTTTTTATATAGACAGTTATATATCTAGTAATAATTTAAGTTATACTTTAATATCATTAGTTACTTATAATTATATAAAAAGTATGTATCCTGAAAAGATAGAAAATGATAAAATAGATACTAAGTATTTTCTAAAGATGAGTGAATATCTCTTTGGTAAAACTAACTTTTATATTATAGATTTTAAAATAGATAATAATACTAGTGCTAAAGTAGATGGAGATTATCTTTACTTATATAAAGATAATAATACTTTACAAGATAATATTGTTTATTATAAAGATATGTCTAGTTATACTTTAGAAAATAATAATGAAACTTTGGTAATATATGAATATTTCTTAAAGTGTAATACAATAACTAAAGAGTGTTTTGATACTGATGGAAATAATGAAGTTAAAAATAAATATATAACTTATAGTGAAAACTTAGATATAAATAATTATAAAGATAAATTAAAGTATTATGAACATACATTTACATATAAAGATAATCATTATGTATATGTAAGTACGCAGTAACACAAGTAAAGGGTGGGGGATTATGCAAGATTTATACAATACATGTTATGAAGCATTTGTACTATTTATAAATAAAGTATTAGATACTTATGATAATAATATTAAAGCTGTAACTGTTATAACTGTGGATGTTTTAACTAATAAAAATAGTGTTTTTAGAAATGAGTTAGAAATGTATCTAGATGGCGTGCATGTAGATATTGACACTTGCTCTAAGGTATTAAAGTTTATTTTGGTAAGTAAAGCTTATATTGTTAATTATTATGATTTTGTTCATGAAATAAATGTATCTTGTTGTGAAGAAGCTTTATTTGAACTTGAATCTTTAAGTAAAGAAGATATCGTAGATTTATTTTATAAGCCTACAAGTACAACAGATTACGTTATTGAAGACTTTTTATCTTATATATCTAGGCCATATACGTTTTGGTCTAAGGCTAAAGAATTAATTGTAAAAGATGATAAATTAGCTGAATTACTTGCATTAAATCCTTTTGAGGCTTTAGATATTGGCGATTATATACCCGAGGAAAAATTTATTCAAAGTGAAAAGTATATTCAAACATTCTTTGATTTATATGATAAGTCTATATCTGATTTAGATGAAGATGATTATAATGAAGTAGAGAGTGCTGAACTAGGATATTTTGCCCAAAATATTTATGAATATTTTAATTATGATGTAGCTAAAGTTGCCCAATTTATATGTTATATTATATCTAATGTGTATGAGTTCTTAGTAATAGAAAAGTCAAGTAACTATTCTGATTTTGAATTATATTTTAATTTAATAGAGTATATTGAAAATACAGATGAAAATACTTTATGTAGTGAATTTTTAAATAATTCAGAGTTTGCTATTAAAGTAATAGATTTATTCTTAGAAGAAAACTCTTTCCTTTATGAAGGAGATTTACTTGATAAAAGAGATGTCTTTAAGAAATGTGGTAATATCCAAGTTTTAAAAAGACTTAATCCTTATTATGATGCTGAAGAAATAGTGTATAATCAATTAAAAGAAACTAGTCGTCTGAACTAGTTTCTTTTAATACAGCATGAACAACGTATTTACTATTTTCATCTGCACAAGTTGATAAAGTAATAATTTTATCATTTTCATTTAAATCAATATTAAAGTTATAAATACTTCTTTCCTTGATTAAATTAAACATTTTCATCTTACTTTCATTATTTGGAAATATTACTTGTAAATAATCTATGGTAGTTTCTACTTTATATAAAGAGAATATTTCATATTCAAGAGTTTCATATAATGTTTTAAAAGTAATAATTTTATTGTCTGGATTACTATACCAGTTATAACGCATCATATTTTGAATATTGCCAAACATAATACCATTATAATATCTATTGTGAGCATATATAATTAAGTTATCACTTAAATTTAAAGAATCACTTCGATAATCCATGAATACCCAACCATTCTTATCATTTTCAAAAAATATATTGTGGTTTAGATAATAACTATTATTAGTTGTTTGTACAACAGGGTAGTCAATGTTAGTGTTTGGTACTTTAAGCCAACCAACAGTCTCAGGATTAATTGTTTTAAAGACACTAGCTACATCTTTATTAATAGCTTTTTTATCAGAATCTTTATTTATTTCATTTATAATAGCTTCGCTTTCTTCTAGATTAATAATCTGTTTTATACTAGCTTTAGCTTCTTCATCGCTTTTCATAGAAATATAATTATCATAAAAGACATATAGAAATAATATAGTTATAATTAATATAATGATATAACCACAAGTTTTTAGAATACTATTATTTGTTTGCTTAAGAATATTATTTTTTAAATATTCATTACTATATTCTAGTCTAAAATATATTTTATATCTTTTACTTTTTTTCTTATTAAAGTCTTTTAAATATTCAATAGTTTCTATGTTTTCAATATTATCATGAATTACAATCTTGATATTCTTTTTATTATTTTTTCTAAGAACACTTATGATATATTCTAAATCATTTTTATTTACATAGTTTACATTTATAGCCTTTAGATATTTATTTATTCTTATAAAAGCTTCGAAGTCTTCTTCATCTTGCTTTTTCATAGGTAAATCTATATTTATACTCATTTTATAAAACATTGTAGAAAATACACTTAAATTATTATCTAGCATAAAGTCGGATAGATAAAGTATTTCGTTTCTTGATTCAACTATTATTTTATATTTATCTAAGTATTCAATCATAAAGGGTTGTAAATTATAACAGCCAATGTTTTTTATATTAGTTTTAATTACTTGTTCACATATTTTAAATGTAAGTTGTGTATCTTCTTTAATAATCATATTTATAATGTTAGGGTTATTTTTTATAATGTTAAGTATGGTTTCTACGAATTCAAGTTTATCAATTATAATTGTATTTATGTCATAACTTTTGGTAAGTTCATTTATAAATGTTGATGTTATCTTTATGTTTTGGTTTAAATAATCAAGTGAAAATATTAGTTCATCAGAACTAATTACATTGGTGTTAAGTAAATTTTTATTGTTTGTTGAAAGCTTTACTTTTT